>DAONAB010000114.1:3422-6600 GCA_035400805.1 Nitrospira sp.
GTACCGCCCGTCGGCAGGGCAATCGCTCCGAACAGCGGATGCTGGGTGAACGGCAGAAACGCGCCCTCCTGCGTGTGTTCGATGACCTCAACCATACGCTCGATGTGCCGCCGCCTGGTCTGTTTTCCAACTGTTTCGCAGGACAGACTCTTGAGCCGGTCCTTCAACTGCCAAACCGCTTCGCGCTTCGCCTGTTCGGCCGACCGCCGCAACAGCACCCCGTTGCCGAAAGCATAGAGCGCATTCAGGGTGAAGATCACGAGCAAGCCCGCCGGAAAATCCCAACGGTCGAAGTAACTGTGCCGCGCCACCGCCATCAGGAACACAATCACAAACGGATAATAGATCATGGCGCTGATGACCGCCGTCCGCTTCGCAATGAACTGAATGCCCAGCCATTCGTGCACGTAGGCCTCTTCGACCTCGTACTTGGCGGCTTCCCGCGCAAGCAGCCGCTGAGGCCATTCAATCCTGGTCCGGATCATGATCGTAATCAAGCGGCGGCACAGGCGTGTCGCATCGACGACATAAAACATCAAGAGCGTCATGGCAAGGACGCTGCATCCGAGGATGATGTAATTGAGCGTAAAGCAGGCGTCCCCCCGGCAGGGCATGACGGGAAAGCCGGACTGCAGCATCAGCACGAGTCCAAAGAGTCCATACACGAGTACCTGCGGCACCACGCGCCGTACTCGCTCCTGCCACGCCCCGAGTAGACGATACTCGTGCCAGAGCTCCCGTGCCTCCGCATGACCGGGAAGAGGCGGCAGCCAACGATGGATGCCGATCCACGAACGGAACGGGCGCGAGAGCACGGCATGAAGACGCAGCAGTCGAAATCCCCGAATCAAGGTGCGATCGCTTTCCCACAGCCGCCACCACGAATGGACAAAGAACACTACGCAGAGCACAAACGCGAGGAGCCGTAAACTCGCCGTGGGCCAGACGCTGATCCCGTCGGTGACTGTCAACGGTTCGCCGCTTGTCCCATCCAATCGAGCCCCGGCCACAAATGCGACCACGAGCACACCCGACAGGGCAAGCAGAGCCAAGATACCGATGAGGCGTCGCCCATGGGACAACGACCAGAGTTCGCTGTTGATCAGGATCGCACAGAACACCATCAGCCCGATGGCACAAAGCAAGAGGCCGATCGTGCGAAGCGACGGCAGTTGCAGCGCGCCGGTGGCCGGGTCCACATCGGAACGCGGCAAATGGATGCTCGAAAGTGCGGCGGACGCGAACCCCGGATGCGGACTCAGATCGACCGCGCCATGGCGTCCGACTTCATAGAGACGCGGGACCACTGATTCGGAGAACATCGCGCCCCTGGACAGCTGTAACGCCTGCTTTTCGGGCACGTCCTCGAGAGCATCCACCGCCCGCAACACAGAATAAAACAGCGCCGTCTGATAACTGTCGCGAAAAGGCGGGATCGGCGTCTGCAGCCGGGGATCAAGCTCGAGACCGAAATGGGAGGCCACGACCAAATTTCGCGTCCAGGACAACTGGGAGGCATGGGTGAGCCTGGAGTCCAGATCGGTGGTGAAAAACAAGGCATGCGGAAAATCTTTGCGCAGGGCCTGCAGGATCATGAGTTTGTCGTAGACATCGCTCCCCAGGACACCGATGGCCTTGAATTCACCGTCGGAGGTGATTTCCTCTCGCTTCAACTGCTCAACCAGCCGCCGCAGATAGTCGAGCTGGCTTCGACCGACCGGGGTCTCCTCCACCACCGCGTCACCACCTCCACCCCTCTCACCAGATTTCCCCTTGGCGCCACCCGCCTCTTTCCCGTTCTCCTTCGGCGGCAATTCCCCGTCCAGGCCCGCGAGATACGAATACCGATGCACCCAATCCGGGTACCGCTCATCACGAAGCGCATGGAGGTGCTGCGCCAGGGTTTGAACGGCTTTCTTCTCGGCCCCTCCTTCGCTCGCCTTCTTTGCTGCTGCAACTTCCGCCAACCGTTTCGCAACCGCGACGAACGTACGCGGCAAGGATCGTCCATAGAGCGTGTCCCATTCTGAAATCAACGCAATGTGCGGGATCTTCGACGACGCAATCAGATCGATATTGCGGCGCTGGAGTTCCTCCACCAATTGCTCGGCGAGCCTGTCGTCTGTTCCGATCGTTCGGATCAACGTCAGGCAGGCGGCCGTGAACCGATCCTCGACCGGCTTATCCGTCTGCTGGATCAACGTTTCGCCGAGGAGCACCGGATCGGCAGCCGTGGCCCAGGAGGAATAAAAGACGGCGTCCTTCAACACGGCCGAAACGACCGGCTGAACCACCCCATGGCACTCGGGTTTCGGGGATCCCCCTGCGAAATTCGGCTTGAGCTCCTCCAACATGGCACTGAGTGAACCGGAGGTACGGGGTCCCAGCACGCGATAGCCGGAAGGGCTCGTGTTCATCTCTTGCTTGAGATAACTCACCAGACTGGTCAGGGTGCGCAACGGCTTTGAGCCGAGATCCTGCTCTTTCAGCCACAAGACCAGAATCGGCTGAGCCTCGTGCGTTCCCGTCTGGTCCGAGTTCGACAACCTGGGCCCAGGCACGAACCATTCAGCCGGGACGAGCGTGGCCGCTGTTTCGGTTGATTTCCATTCGAAGTACCGGATCGATTCTCCCGACTCCGGCAGATAGCCGGCCGCGCCCAATGCCGACACCAGCGCGTAGCGATCTCGCAACCGGGACTCCACACCGCTGGCATAGGGACTCCCGTCAACAAACACCGGCATCAGGCGAAAGCGCAATTGTGCAGGGGGCGCCTGAGTTCCTTCGATGAACCCTGGGGAAGCATGGTGCCCATGCGCCTGACCATCCGACGCTTTCTCTTTCTGCATGTGGCTCGCCACTGCCTCGAACGGATCCTGCCAGAGCCGCGCCTGGACGCGATCACGCACGACCGATGCAGACTTCTCCGCCTCCTTATCGATCGGCCGCGACGTTTTGATAGGCCCCTGATAGATAATCAGGCTACTCACTGCCGCGAAGAGCAGCGCGATCAGGCCGGCCAGCGGCAATTTCGCTTTATCGTCTTTTGGTTCCGCCATCGAAACGACCTGTCTACGAGCCGGAATGTCGAGGCTCGAATCTTCACACGTGACCTGCCGAACATCGCCGACGCAAAATCAGCGACAGGCTATTCTCGACAACGAAAACTGTCAATGGA
>DAONAB010000114.1:6700-8790 GCA_035400805.1 Nitrospira sp.
CGTGGCATCACAATTCGTTCATCTTCATCTCCACACCCAATACAGCCTTCTCGACGGCGCCAACCAGATCGACCCCCTGATGCAACAGGTGAAGTCGTTCGGCCAACCGGCCGTCGCGATGACCGATCACGGCAACATGTTCGGCGCGGTGGAGTTTTACCGGAAGGCCCGGGAACACGGCGTCAAACCCATCATCGGGTGCGAAGCCTACATGGCCCCGGGAAGCCGGCTGGAGAAGAACTCACACCTCGCGCACAACGACTACTACCATCTGATCCTGCTGGCGACAAACCTCAAGGGATACCAGAACCTTATCAAGCTCGTGAGCAAAGCCTATCTTGAAGGTTTCTACTATAAGCCACGGATGGATAAGGAGATTTTACAGCAGCACCACGAAGGCCTCATCGGGCTATCCGGTTGCTTGAGCGGCGAAGTCGCCTATCTCATCGGGCAGAAAGATCTGGCCGGCGCGACCAAGGCCGCAGGCGAATATCGCGAGATTTTCGGCAAAGACAATTACTACCTCGAGTTGCAGGCCAACGGGTTGGAACACCAGCGCATCGCCAACGATGGACTGCTCGACATCCATAAAAAGCTCGGCATCCCCCTCGCCGGCACCAACGACTGCCACTACCTCAAAAAAGAGGACTCGCGGCCGCACGACCTGATGCTGTGCCTCCAGACCGGGAAAACCATTAACGATCCCAACCGCATGAAGTTCGACACGGACCAGCTCTACGTGAAGTCCACCGATCAGGCCTTGTCCGAGTTCAAGGAAATGCCGACGGCCGTGTCCAACACCGTCAAGATCGCCGAAGCCTGTACGCTCGAACTGGCGCTCAACAAAACCTATCTCCCGCAGTTCAAAGTGCCGGAAGGGCTCACCCGCGAACTGTACGTCGAGCAACTCGCAATGGAGGGCCTGGCGCAGCGCCTGAAGGAACGGCCGAGCTCCATCCCCGAGCTGGCGTATCAGATCCGGTTGAAGGAAGAAATCGCGGTGATCTGCTCGATGGGATTCGCCGGCTACTTTCTCATCGTGTGGGACATCATCAAGTTCGCCCGCTCGCGCGGCATTCCCGTCGGACCCGGTCGCGGTTCCGCCGCGGGCAGCCTCGTCGCCTATGCCCTGCGCATCACCGACCTCGATCCGCTGGTCTACTCGCTGCTGTTCGAGCGATTCTTGAACCCCGAGCGCGTGTCCCTCCCCGACATCGACATGGACTTCTGCATGGATCGCCGGGATGAGGTCATCAACTACGTCATCCACAAATACGGCGAAGACCACGTCGCGCAAATCATCACGTTCGGCACCATGAAGGCCAAGGCCGCTATTCGCGATGTCGGCCGCGTCCTCGAAATGCCCTATGCCGAAGTCGACCGGATCGCCAAACTCGTCCCCGACGATTTGAAGATGACGCTCGACAAGGCGCTCGAACAGGAACCGCGTCTCAAAGAACTCGTCGACAAAGACGTGAAGGTGAAAGAGCTCATGTCGGTCGCGCAGTCGCTCGAAGGACTGGCGCGCCACGCCTCCACGCATGCGGCCGGCATCGTGATCTCCGACCAGCCGCTCACGGAACATGTCCCGCTCTACAAAGGACCCAAGGACGAAATCGTCACCCAGTACTCCATGGGTGATGTCGAAAAAATCGGGCTCGTGAAATTCGACTTCCTCGGCCTGAAGACGCTGACCATGATCCAGCGGGCCGAGTCCCTCGTGAACGAGGGCCGCCCCGACCAGCCGCCGCTGCGGGTCGAACAATTGCCCTTCGACGATCCGGACACTTTCGCGCTGCTCTCCTCCGGCAAAACCACCGGCGTGTTCCAGCTGGAAAGCTCCGGTATGCGCGACCTGCTGATGGGCCTCAAGCCCGACCGGTTCGAAGACATCATCGCCATCATCGCGCTCTATCGCCCCGGTCCCATGGATCTGATCCCGGACTTCATCAAGCGCAAACAAGGCAAGATTCCGATCGCCTACGAGATGCCCGAACTGGAACCGATCCTGAAGGACACGTATGGCGTCATCGTCTACCAGGAACAGGTCATGGCCATCGCCAACAAGGTGGCCGGATTCTCGCTGGGAC
>DAONAB010000115.1:0-8768 GCA_035400805.1 Nitrospira sp.
GGTGCAAGAGTCGGCCTGTCGGCCCCGCTGGATTCCCCTCGAGACTAGCGTTCGGTGCAATGTGTCCGGCGAATGAGCAGCCGATTGTTCGACCTATCACAATTCTTCTAGCCACTAACTTCCTCGTGATGACATGCATGACACGTCAATCAGCGGGAAACGTGATTCGTGATTGCCCAGGATCCGGCCGATTAGGGCTGGCGAATAGGCAAGCCATACCACCACCAGCGTGCCGAGATTCAGAGAGGTGAGCGGTCTATGAGCGACGAGTCAGTAGCGCTTGAAAAAGAACACGGCATGAATGACATGCTCAGGTCTCCATCGGAACGTCCGTTGGTAAGTGTGGTAATCCCGACCTACAAACGCGCGTACCTTCTGAAGAAAGCCATTGTGTCCGCGTTGGCACAAGAGCAGGTCGGGGGCCTGTTTGAGATGGAGATCATCGTCGTCGATGATTGTTCTCCCGACGATACGGCCAAGGTCGTGGCTGAATTTCCCGGGGTGCAGTACCTGAGACTGCCTGAGAATCGCGGCGCATCCGGTGCGCGAAATGCAGGGATTAAGCGATCAAAAGGGAAGTATGTGGCCCTGTTGGACGATGATGATGAATTCCTTACCCATAAATTGATGGTGCAGGTTCCGATTTTGGAGGCGCATCCAGAAATTGGTGTGCTGTACGGGCAGAGCGTAGTGACCGGAGGAGAAACGCCCCTGTTGCTGTGGCCTGAATGGGGACCTTCGGGCAATGTATTTGAGGAGTTTGTCACCAGGACCGACGATTTCCTCCATCCGCCAACCTGGCTGGTGCGACGTGAGTTGTTCGAGCAGGCGGGTTTTTTCGATGAGAGCAAGGCTGGAATGGAACATTATGACATGGCGCTTCGCATTGCGGCGCTTGCTCCATGGATGTTTCTTTCTGGCGGTCCTGTAGCGCGCGGACGGTATTCCCAGCAAGGGCTGTGGTACAGCACCATTGTCAACGGAACGAATGAGCAGCAGCTGCCGAACATTGTTGAAGCTGCTCTGTCACGCCTTCCTGCCACGGCCGATGCTGATCGTGTCCGCCGGAAGGCCAGAGCAGCCGTCTGTGCCAGTATTGCCCATCAGCGTTGGTGGGCCGGCGGCGGGCTGGAACCGACCAAGGCGCATTTGCTGAAAGCCGTGCGCGAAGCTCCCTGGCTACTGCAGGAGCGGGCGGTTCTTGAATGGCTACAACGGATCGCCAGTACCCTGGCGATGTCTTCGGCCCATCCCGTCTCTGCCGTCAAGACATTCTGGAAAGAAATCGCACACGCGGTCGAAGAGGGCAAGCGGGCTTACACCGGGTCTTTGCGTCGATTGTTGGGAGAACTTCTTGTGGCGGCTGCAATCAGCATGAAGCGTGGTTCTCCCAGGCGGGCCCCCCTCGTGGCAATCAGCGCACTACTGAACGATCCCAGCTACTGGGTGCAGCCCGCACGTTTCTGTTCGCTCTACCGCGCCTGGACTCAGGAGTCCCTTGCGACGGCAGAAGGCGCGAGAGTCTCTTCCTAGCCTTGTTCGCCGAGGACCTTGACGTCCAAGGAACCATGACGCTCAGCATCATCATTCCGTGTCGTAATGCTGCTCGTACCATCGACGAGACGCTACAGGCGCTTGCGGGTCAACACTGGCCCGTGGCGTGGGAAGTGATTGTTGCGGACAATGGGTCTACCGACAACCTGGCGAGAGTCGTCGCTAGGCATACGCTGCGAATCCCCAATCTCCGACTTATTGATGCCTCTGCACGACGAGGCGCATCCTATGCAAGAAATGCGGGGGTTCAAGCCGCCACGGGCCAGTATATTTTATTTTGTGATGCAGACGATGTCCCGGCGCCAGGATGGGCGGTCTCCATGGAAAAAGCACTACGGGAGCATGGATTCGTCGCCTCTCGCTTGGAGTTTGAGAAACTGAATAGTCCAGTTGTTCGATCGGCGCGCGGCTGCACGCAGGTTGTTGGTCTCCAACAGTTTCGGTTTTTGCCTTTTCCGCACGCCGGGTCGGGTACGCTTGGGATTACCCGAGCCCTACATGATGCAGTGGCCGGATTCGATGAAACCATTCCGATTTGTGAGGATATCGACTACTGTATGCGGGTGCAGCAAAAAGGGGTGAGGCTGGAATTCGTTCCAGATGCGGTACTTCACTGCCGCCTGCGGGCAAGTAAGAAAGGTGTCTATGCCCAGGCCTCGCAGTATGCGGAGTATGAAGTCTATCTGTATAAAAAGTACGGGGCTGGCCATCTACGGGAATGGTGGCGCTGGCGCAGTTACATACAGGCATGGTGTAACCTGCTCGGCCGCACCTTAGAATTGCTTCGTACGCCCGAAGGCAAGACCTTGTTAGCCTGGCGTCTGGGCCGTTTGATGGGGCAGCTGAAGGGAAGTCTCCGGTTTGGAGCGCCCCCAGTGATGGTGCCATAACCGGGGCGATCAGTTGGATGAATCCTCAATCTTTTCTGTCGAACTCAGTTAGGAAACTGTTGGGGAGTCTGACCCATGTCGTGACGACCAACGCCGTTCTTTCTCTGACGTTTGATGACGGGCCGGATCCCGAAAACACTCCTAAAGTGTTGGCTCTCCTTAAAAAATATCAGGCATACGGGACGTTTTTTGTGGTGGGGCAAGCCGCTGCAGCTCATCCGGGCCTGGTACGGCGGATTGCGGCGGAAGGGCATGCAATCGGCATCCATTCCTGGGATCACCGTGCTTTTCCCGGACTGTCAAGCCGAGAACGCCGGCGGCAGATCCGGAAATGCGAGCGCGCATTGCAGTCTTATGCCAGCCCATTGTTTCGTCCGCCGTATGGAGAACAGACCGTTATGTCGCGCCTGGAAGCGTTCATGATGGGCTATGAGGTCGTGGGATGGAATCTGAACAGCGGAGATTGGTACGAGTCCCAGTCTTCGGTTATGGGCAACTATCTATTAGAGATGGTGTCGCCGGGCGGAATCGTTTTGTTCCACGATACTCTGTACGATAAGGGGGCGCCTGCCCACGGGGTCGATCCCGACCATACCTCGTGGCCCGACCGTCAAGCCATGCTCGAAGCATTGGAGACGATCCTCGATCGATTGAGCGGGAGGTACCGGTTTGTCACGGTGCCGCAGTTGCTTCAAGCCGGGCGGCCCAGGCGGGCATTCTGGTTTAAGCCATCGCTGGCAACGGCCTGAAGTGAGAAGGCAATGAGGGCCCTTCAAGAAAAAGGTATGGGGCATGAGTCGTGTGGCGGTGGTTGTCCCGGGATATAACAGGGCGGAATTGACCGAGGATGAAGAAATCTCTTTTCGGTAATGGATGGAATCGTAACACGTATGAATGAGTCGGAATCGCCGCAGCCGTCACAGTTTCCGGCTGGCACTACCGCGCCGGCGGGTCGAACGCCGACGGTCAAAATTCGCCCGAGTCGAGGTCTGTTTCATCTCGATCTGCAGTCTGTCTGGCAGTATCGAGAATTGCTGCTGTTTCTGATCTGGCGGGATACCAAAGTCCGTTACAAGCAGGCGGTCATCGGTGCGGGATGGGCGGTGTTTCAGCCCCTCATTTCCATGTTGTTATTCACCGTGTTGTTCAGCTACCTCGCGAAGCTTCCGTCTGATGGCGTGCCGTATCCATTGTTTGCCTATGCAGGGCTGCTGCCGTGGAACTTCATCGCTCAGGCAACGAGCCGTAGCGGCACCAGTTTAGTGGGAGAGTCGCACCTGATCAGTAAGGTCTATTTCCCTCGCCTCATTATCCCGCTCGCCGCCGCGTCGGCGCCGGCGGTGGATCTGCTGTGCGCATTGTTGATGATGATTCCCCTCATGTTATGGTTCGGCGTCACACCGGGTTGGCAGTTGCTGTTTTTTCCGATTTTCGTGGTGATCGCCTTGCTCGCCGCGCTGGCTGTGAGTTTCTGGTTTTCTGCGTTACATGTGAAGTTTCGCGATGTGGGACATATCATTCCATTCTTCGTCCAGTTCTGGATGTTTGCGTCACCCGTGGTGTATCCCGCCAGTCTCATTCCGGAACGATGGCGGACCCTCTACAGTCTGAATCCTGCCGTGGGGGTCGTCGAAGGATTTCGATGGAGCCTGCTGGGCCAACGCCCTCCCTCGCTCGAAACGATCCTCCCGAGCGTTGGCATCGTCCTGGTGTTGTTCGTGAGCGGGATCGTCTACTTTAAACGGATGGAACGCACCTTTGCGGATGTGATTTGATGGCTGAGATCGCAATTTCCGCACGGCATGTGAGCAAGGAATACGTCATCGCAGGGATCAACCATGACACCTTGCGCGATCGCATCGCCCATGGCTGCCGATCTCTTTTGGGACGACGCGTCGAGAAGAAGGTCGCCCCACGCTCTTTTCAGGCCCTAAACGATGTCTCGTTCAATGTCATGGAAGGCGAGGTCCTTGGCGTGATCGGGCACAACGGGGCCGGGAAAAGCACGTTGTTGAAGATTTTGTCCCGCATCACGGAACCCAGTGATGGGGAAGTCGATCTGTACGGCCGCGTGACGTCACTGCTGGAAGTGGGTACCGGATTTCATGCAGAACTGACGGGACGCGAAAACGTCTACCTCAATGCCGCTATGCTAGGTATGCGCAAGGTGGACATCGACAAGAGATTCGATGCCATCGTCGAGTTCTCTGGTACCCAGCAGTTTATCGATACTCCCGTGAAGCGGTATTCAAGCGGCATGTACGTGCGACTGGCATTTTCAGTGGCGGCGCATCTTGATCCAGAAATTCTCATTGTCGATGAAGTGCTGTCGGTGGGCGACGGTGCCTTTCAGAAGAAGTGTCTTGGGAAGATGGACGAGGTCCGCAGAGATGGACGGACCGTTATTCTCGTCAGTCATGATTTGCCGGTGGTGGCCAGCCTCTGTCAGCGGGCCATTCTGCTGCGGCATGGGCGGGTCGTGGGTGATGGCCAGCCGCAACAGATTATCGAACAATATATGAGCGAGGCGTTTACGGGTACCGGCGTCTCGTTGGCCGATCGTACCGATCGCTATACGAAGGGCGAGCTTACGGTGCAGGCGATCACCTTCTTGGACGACAAGCTCAACCCTCTGCAGCCGGTTCTGTCAGGACAGCATCTTGTCATTCGCGTACAGTATCGGTGTCATGTTCGGAAAGTGTTTAAGGATATGCGTGTCATGATTGTCATCAATCGTGATGAACGCACGTCGTGTATCTTTTCGACAGATCTCGTGAGTCGCACGCCGTTGGATTTGGAAGGCAGCGGCTATGTGGACTTTCATGTGCCGCACTTGCCGTTGTGCGGCGGCCGATACTTTCTTCACGCTGCCATTGAAAACAACATCATGACGCAAGACTGGGTTCAGTATGCGGCTGAGCTGCAAGTGTTAGACGGAGATTATTACGGGACCGGTCGAATGTATCCGCATGATGGGTGGCGAGGAAAGGGGATGTTCGTCGACCACAGTTGGCGGTTCGAAAGAACGTCCTGACCGCATCTCCCCCTCATTCTTCCTCTCAAGTGTCATTCTCTCCCCTCGGTCTTTTATAGGGGTGAGATTCTGTTTTCCTTCTAGGTCAGCCTGTTTCCTCAATCAAGCATCCTCTCTAGGGCAAATCTAACGCAGGCGCATCCCTCGTCCTGAACCATTTGGATAGGGCCGTTAATAGGGCCGATTGTCAGGGATTTACCTGATCGGGTCCGGGGGGTATCTTACGCGTGTGCTGATCACGAATTGCGGATCGGTCGTCGATGTAAATCTTGAGGGGACGATTCGAGCATGCTTGTTACCATTGGCCTGTTGACGGCCGGTGTCTTTGCCCTGGATGTCGCCCTTCCCCTGGGGCATGTCGTGTGGCTTTTGTATGTGCTTCCGCTCTGGTTGACCGCGCGCTTGCCGGCCCCCTCAGCAGCCCTGCGCTACGCCTTGCTCTGTACGATCTTGTTGGGAACGGGCCTGTGGTTTTCGCCTCCCGGTATCGACGTTGCGACGGCAATCGTAAATCGTACCTTGGGAGTCGTGTTGCTCTGGGGCATGGGCTATCTGCTCTCTCAGCGGCGTGAAGCCGAACGTGCGCTTCGTTCAGCGAATAGCCGATTGGAGCAACGCGTGGCGGAGCAGACGCAGGATCTGAGGGCGGCCAATGACCGTCTCTCGATGCAAGTGGCCGAACAGCGGCAGATCGAGACGGCACTACGGGAAAGTCGCCAGCGGTTTGAATTGGCCGTGGAATGCGCGGATGTGGGCGTGTGGGAATGGGATGTGGTGACGAAGTCGGCGTATTACTCGCCTCGATGGAAAAGTCAGCTGGGTTGCGCGGAGTCGGACATCGCCTCAACTGTTGCGGATTGGGAGGCACGGCTCCATCCGGATGAACGGGCCCAAGTTCTCGCGACGGTCACGCTGTTTCAGCAGGGGTATACCAAACAGTATCGACTGGAACATCGCCTTCGGCACCAAGACGGGACGTATCGATGGATCGCGGCCCTGGGCGCCGGCGTCTATGACGAGCAGGGGCGCATGATCCGGATGACGGGCATCCATCTGGACATTACGGCGAGAAAGCACGCCGAAGATGCCAGAAAGGAGAGCGAGGCGCGCTACCGGGACCTCGTCGAGCATGCTGGGGATATCATTTATCGCACCGATGCCACCGGACGGTTCACCTACTGCAATCCGACCTCGTTGCGGATTCTGGGCTATCCTCCGGAGGAACTGCTCGGTCGCCATTACCTGGAAATTGTCCACCAGCAGAGTCGTGGTCGGGCGGAGCGGTTTTATGGCCGGCAGTTTATCCGCCAAACGCTTCGGACCGTGTACGAGTTGCCGGTGGTGACCAAAGACGGCCGGGAAGTCTGGCTGGCGCAACATACGCAATTATTGATGGACGGGAATACCGTCAACGGGTTTCAAGTCGTGGCGCGAGAGGTGACCGAGCGGAAACGGGTGGAGCAGGCATTGCGCGAGAGCGAAGAGCGTTTTTCGAAGGCGTTTCACAGCAGCCCGGCGGGGATGGCCATCAGCCGGCTCGAAGATGGTCGGGTGCTCGATGTCAACGAGGCATTCGTGCGGGTCTCGGGATTCTCTCGGGAAGAACTGATCGGCATGTCCTCGCTCGATATTGGCATCTGGGTCAATCCGGACGACCGGCGGCAATTGGCGGAGGCATTGCGGCGGGACGGTTTTCTTCGGCATCTGGAAAAAGAATTTCGCACCAAGTCCGGCGAACTCCGGCACGGCCTCTTCAATGTGGAACCGGTCTGTATCGGGCCAGAAAATTGTGTGCTGACGCTGGTCCTGGACATCACCAGGCGCACCGAAGCGGAAGCCGCCTTGCGTCGCAGCCAATCGGTGCTTCAAGGACATCAGCATGCCTTGATGCGTTTGACAAAGAGCCAGCATATCGGTTCGGGGGATTGGCCGTCCGCACTGAAAGAGCTCATGCAGACATCGGCGGACGCCATGGCGGTGGATCGGGCCAGTGTCTGGTTATTGGACCGCAGCGGAGCGGTGCTGGAATGCGCAGAACTCTATGAGCGCACCGGGGCGCGGCATTCGCGCGGCGCGCGTCTCGACGTGGCGCAGTATCCGCGATACTTTGCCGAATTGCTGGAGGAGCAAGTCGTCGATGCGCATGATGTGGCCACGGATGCGCGCACCGCTGAACTGCTGCAGCCGTATCTTCAGACACTGGGGATTGCCTCGTTGTTGGACGTGCCGATCTTCTTCGGCGGTCGCCTGGCCGGAGTCGTCTGTCACGAACGAATCGGCGGGGTGCGCACGTGGAGCAATGAAGAGGTGCAGTTTGCCACGTCCATCGGGAATTTAGTCACGCTGGCCTACGAGTCGAAACAACGGCGGGAGGCGGAGAGCGCCTTGGTGACTGCGAAGGAGGCGGCCGAATTTGCCAATCGGGCCAAGAGCGACTTCCTGGCCACCATGAGCCATGAGATCCGGACGCCCATGAATGCCATCATCGGCATGGCCGATCTGCTGTCGGAAACGCCGCTGAACGAGGACCAACGGGAGTACGTCCAGATTTTTCGAGACGCCGGGAGCAACCTGCTGAGTTTGATTAACGATGTGCTCGATCTCTCCAAGATCGAAGCCGGCCATCTGGACTTGGATCTCACGGATTTTGATCTGAGTGACCTGGTGCAGCGCGCAGCTGAGTTGGTTGCCGTTCGTGCCAGCGAAAAGAATCTGGAGTTGGCCTATCAGATCCAGCCGGATGTGCCGACCTCGCTCGTGGGCGATCCGAATCGTCTCCGGCAGGTGTTGCTGAATCTGCTGGGCAATGCGATCAAATTTACCGACCAAGGAGAGGTCGTGTTGCGTGTTGAATGCGACCCGCAGGCTGAGGGGCCCGGCAGCCTGCTGTTCACGGTTCGGGATACCGGTATTGGCATCCCTCGCGACAAGCTCGGCGTGATCTTCGAACGATTCACCCAAGTGGATTCGTCGATGACGCGGCCGTATAGCGGCACCGGTCTTGGCCTGACGATTTCACGGCGTCTGGTTGAGCGGATGGGCGGCAGAATGTGGGTGGAGAGTGAACCGGGCCGTGGCAGCATCTTCAGCTTTATGGCCAAGTTTGCCGCGCACGCGCAACCGGCCTCACCGGTTCCTGCGGCACAATGGGAACAGCTCGCGAGCTTGCGCACCCTCATCATCGACGATAATGCTACGAATCGGCTGATTGTGCGGGAAACCCTGACGAGCTGGGGGATCCCGTCGGCTGAGGCAGCCGGTGGGGACGAGGCGGTGATCGAGCTGCGTCG
>DAONAB010000116.1:0-8764 GCA_035400805.1 Nitrospira sp.
ATGTTCTCCGTGGCAATTCTCGACTTCGTGCAGATCACCATCATCATGGGCGGCATGCTCTACATCGGCTCCGTCATTAGCGGTCTGGCCGGCGGCGTGAGCACGGTGGTCACTCACGCGGCGGCGGCGGGGAAGTTGGATTTTTTTCCCCCGGCTCAAATCCAGGCATGGATTCCGTTTGTGGGGGCTTGGGTCACCATGATGTTCGGATCAATTCCGCAGCAGGATGTCTTTCAGCGGATCACTTCGGCGAGGGATGAAGGCACGGCGGTGCGGGGATCTGTGCTCGGCGGCACGCTGTATTTTTTCTTCGCCTTCGTCCCGATGTTTTTGGCCTATTCCGCGACGCTGATCGATCCGGCGCAAGTCGCGGATTTGCTGGAGCGGGATTCCCAGCTCATTCTGCCCACCCTGATCGTGCAGCACACGCCGCTCGCGGCGCAGATCATTTTTTTTGGCGCCTTGCTGTCTGCGATCATGAGTTGTTCATCAGCCACGTTGCTCGCGCCGTCCGTGGCGTTCAGTGAAAATATCGTCAAAAGCCTGCTGCCGACCATCGGCGATCGGGGCCTGCTCAGGGTGATGCGATCGGTGTTGGTCGGGTTCGCCGCGCTGGTGTTGCTCTTTGCGCTCAATTCGGAAGCCAGCATTTTTAAGATGGTGGAAAGTGCGTATAAGGTGACGCTGGTGGCGGCGTTTGTCCCGCTCTTGGCCGGCCTGTATTGGGCGCGTGCGACGACGCAAGGTGCGATAGGTTCCATTGTCGCGGGTCTTGGGACATGGCTGACGTTGGAGGGCATGGTCACGCCGGATCAGGTCTGGCCGCCGCAGTTAGTGGGCGCCTTGGTGGCGGCAGGCGGCATGGTGGTCGGCTCGCTGCTGCCGCAGTGGATTCCACACCCGGCGACCGACGACGCTCCGGTTGGTCATCGGTCCCATAGCCTGCCGGTGGAGTCGCATCACCGGACTCATGAGTCGCGCTAGGCGGGCGACACTGAGTGCAGGATCTCGCGCACGAGGCGGATCAAGTCCTCAGGTGAGAACGGCTTCTGCAAAAACGTAGTCGGTCCCTGACTCTCGGCGCCGGTGACAGGCGGGTTGTCGCTGTACCCCGACATATAGAGCACCTTCAAATCGCCGAAGTGGCCGCGCAGCCGCATCGCGAGCTCTTTGCCGTTCATACCGGGCATGACCAGATCGGTGATCAACAAATCGATGTGGAGCGTATTGCGCCGGATGAGATCCAACGCCTGGAACCCGTCCTCTGCCTCGTGCACGGTGTACCCATGTGTGCGGAGAATATGCTGCGTCAGCAATCGGACGGAAGGCTCATCTTCCACGAGGAGAATGATCTCTGTCCCGGTTTTGTGCTCCGTTGCAGCGGAAGCGGGCGGCAGGGCGATGTGAGGTTGCACGACTTCCGGGAGAAAGACCGTCATGGTGGTGCCCTGGCCGACCGCGCTCTCAACGGAAATCGTGCCGCCACTCTGGTGCACAATCCCGTAGACCGTGGAAAGGCCGAGGCCCGTTCCCCGTCCGGGCGGTTTGGTGGTAAAAAACGGCTCGAAGATTTTAGTTTTCGTGGCCGGGTCGATGCCGGTTCCCGTGTCGTGCACCCGCAGCCGGACATAGGTCCGGGTGGTGCGTGAGTCGTGTCCAGGACCCCACACCTCGTGCGGGAGCACCTGAGATGTATCGATGGTCAAGGTGCCGCCATGGGGCATCGCATCGCGGGCGTTGACGGCCAGGTTGAGCAGCACCTGTTCGAGTTGCACGGCGTCGGCTTTGACCCATCGCGGGCTGGGGTCGAGCTGTAAGACGATCGTGACGTGTTCGCCGATCAGGCTCTTCAAGAGTGCCATCAGATCGCGGATGACCCGATGCAGATCTAAGGAAACCGGGTGCAGCATCTGCTTGCGGCTGAAGGCCAGCAGCTGGCCGGTCAAGGCCGCGCAGCGTTCACCGGCGCGCTGGATTTCCTGCACGAAGTACCGGGCGGAAGAGTTCTGGCTCAGTTCCTGGAGGAGCACCGCGCTGTAGCCGAGAATTACGGTCATGACATTGTTAAAGTCGTGCGCCACGCCTCCGGCTAATCGTCCGACCGCTTCCATTTTTTGCGCTTGTCGCAATTGGTCTTCCAGTTCGCGCGCATCCGTAATGTCTTCCGTGATGCCGCTCAGACTATCGACTTCGCCGGTGTCGGTGCGATGAATGACCATTCGATCGTGTATCCAGCGGATTTTCCCGTCTGGCCGTACGATGCGATAGAGCAATTGCACATCGCGGCCGGTCGGGTGGGTCAGTTCCGCATCGTAGACGTCGGCGACCGTTCGCTGATCGTCCGGATGCACGCAATCCCGCCAGAGTTTGGGATTCTCATAAAATCGCGCGGCCGGCAGTCCCCAGATTCGTTCAAAAGCCGGGTTCACATAGAGCACCTGAGGCGGCTGCGCTTGGGCGAACCACACGCCCTGGTTCAGATTGTCCGTGAGGTAGTTGAAGCGTTTTTCGCTTGAGAGCCGGGCTCCTTCCGTCCGCCGATGTTCCCGCACCTCGTCCTGCAGCCGGCTATTGGCCTGGGCCAGGTCGGCCGTGCGTTCGGCGATGCGCTGCTCGAGATCGCTCTGAGCCGTTCTCAATTGCTCTTCGATCACGCGCCGATCATGAATCTCTTTGGTAATTTCTTGATTCAGCCGTTCCACGGCTTCCGTGCGTGCCGTGAGCGACCCCACCAGACTGAGCTTTTCCAGCTGCAGGCGCATGGAGGACAACAGGACGTGGTTGAAGGTCCAGGACGAGTGGATCGTGGCAAAGAGAAACAGCGTCCCCATCACGCCCATGATCACATGAAAGTCATGGCCGCTGAAGAAGAGATGTCCCAGCATGGGAAGGGTGACGGGCAAGGCGTAGCACAGGAACAGGGGAAACGAGACCGACAGAACCGAGACCGCCCCGGCCGTCATGCCGCCCAGCACGAACAGCTGCACGAGTTCGTAGGGGAGCGGAATTTCCGGCGTGAGAAAATAGACGCTGCCTCCCCAGCCAAGGCCGGCCATGGTGGTCGTCACCAGCATCCAACGGTGCCAGTCGGCGCTGCTCCACGCCGCAGGAGTCGTCCGGCGATAGTTGTAGATCAGGAGCACCCGAGCACCGGCCACCAACCAGAGGATGGTCACCCAGGCCAGGAGTGGCGCGTGGGGAACCACGGGCCATTCCACGGCGGCGAGGATGGCGGCATTCACCGCGCTCGCCAAGACGCCGGTAGGCATATTGCGGTACAGAACAGAGACTTGTTGTGACTGGAGTTCTTGGGCCGGATCGGTGTGGGCCGGGCGATCCATGGGAGGACCTCGCTCGATAACAGATGCGTCCTGCACGCGGTACCCGTTAGACGGCGACGATCCGCACGCGCTGTCGGACAGCGTACTCTAGCACGATCGATGACAAGGCAGGCATCAAAAATTTACACGAAGATTGAGTGATCCGACGTGCAAGGTGGTGCGGTAGGTTCCATTGACGGTCGGATTCACATTGCCGGCGACGGTCCTGCCTTCATACAAGATGGCCTGGTACGCGAGATCGATGCCGAGTCCCTTAGGACTCAGTTTGCCGGTTCCTCCGCAGGGGATCACCCCGAGAAACCGTCCATTTTCCCGGCACATGAATCCGACGCCGGTGGACACCGCATGGTTGTCGCCGTCGGGGATCGCCGGGTTGAAGGTTTGATCGGGAATCGCCTTCTGTGAATGCCAGTATCCGGCGCGTAGGGCAATGTCCCAGTCGGGCAGGGCTTCAGGGTTGAGCCACTTATGTTCCGTGCCGATCATGACCGTATAGCCGCTCATCCAGTTGGCGGGGGTGGCGACCGTGATGCCGTTTGAGAGATGTGCATTCAGGTTCCGGACCGATTTCCACCCGGTATAGTCCACATCCAATTCCAGTTTCCACTCACGCTCTTTGTTGCGGACGGGCCATAGGGCGATGCCTGCCGTCAGGACTTGCGGTACCACAAAGGTGGTGCGTGCGTCGGCGACACGGGTGCCGCCCGCCAGCAATTGGCCGTCGAGGTGCAGCGTGGCCTGGCTGCGATAGATCAGGCCGATATTGACGAGGGGTTTCCCATCGTCATTGCGCAGCGGGGTGTACAGCAGGCTGGCATTCCAGCCGGCGGCCGTGTCGCGTCCGTTTAACTCCATGCCGGTACCGGCTGGAATGCCGAGCCCGCCTGGCCAGCGAAACTGCCGTTCGACCTGTCCTTCTCCGTAGGCGCCTGAAAACGTATAGACATCCGCTCCCAACCCGATGGCGAGATCCGGAAGCGGTCGGAAGGCGATGGAGGGCCGAATGTCGATCAACTCGAAGGCGGCCTTTGTGGTGGCCGTCGAAAAGGGGCTGCTGTCCGGCCAGCGAGTCAAGGTGCCGAAGGGGTTGAAGACCGCCAGGCCGACCGCGGTGCTCTCGGAGGAGCCGATGCCCAGGTCCTTGAGATTGGCCGTAATATAGATGTTGGACGGAGGGGGAACCGCCACGCTGCCGCGGAGGTCTCCATTTGCCTGTGTCCCTGCGGCATTCTGAAAGGAAAAGCCCCCGGCGATGAGCGTCGTGCCGGCTGAGAATTGCACCCCTCGCAACTGAGTCATGCCGGCAGGGTTGTAATAGCCGGCGGAGGCATCATCGGCTTGAGCCGTGAAGGCGGAGGCTTGGCCGGTTGCCGAGGCGCTATGGTCGTAGATGCGGAAACTTCCGGCAAGTACTGACGCGGGGCCAATGGTTGCCAGGGCGGCGAGCAATGCAGCGCACGTCAGGAGCTGCCGGGCGGCGGTGCGACTGTTCTGAGGTGGAGCGACCCGTTCCCGGCGCGCGGACGGCAGGTCGGTCGTGGATGAAACAGCGGTTGTGAAGAGGCGCATCGTACTCACCGGATATTCCTCAGATGAAGAGTGCTAGGTACAAGATCGTAGCCAGATGGTCTTGTGCGGCTCATCTAAGAGAAGGAAGCGTACTTTGTCAAGCAGGACCAGGTCCGGAGCATGGGCGGGCGTCGCGATGCCTGTGTTTTTATGCGCCGGATCGCGTATGCTCGGCCACATGAGAATCCGCTGGTGGTGTCCGTGAGGCGATGGCTGTTCCGTGCGCTTATGGCAGTGACAGGTATGCTCCTCCTCGTCATCGGGAGCGCCCTGGCCTATGGACTGTACCTTTCCGCCAGCCTCGCGCTGCCGGCGGGAGATGAACATCCTCCCCGTCTCATCTATGGCGCGCCGTTCCTCTTGAAACCCGACTTGGATGTGGTGGCCTCCCACCTCATCGAGCGCCTGAACCGGCTGGGCTACCAGGCGGTGGAGACGCCCGTGCGCGCACCCGGGGAGTTTCGCGTGAGCCCCGGGGAGATCGATATCTATCTGCACGAGTTTTCTGATTTTCATCTGCGGCCGATCCCGGCCCGTTTGGTCCTAGAGCAGGGGCGAGTGGCGCGAGTCCTGTCCATCCAGACCGGCGATGAACTTTTTCCCGCCTATCTGGAGCCGCAGCTGATCAGTGGACTGCGAGGCGCGTCGCGGCAAGTGCGGGAATGGGTGTCGTACGAGGATCTCTCTCCACGCTTCCTGGACATCCTGCTCGCCATCGAAGACCGGCGGTTTTTCAGCCATCCGGGCATCGACCCGATCGCCGTGGGGCGGGCGGTGTGGACGAATGTGACCCGAGGCACGGTCATTCAAGGGGGCAGCACCATCACGCAGCAGTTGGCCAAGAACCTGTTTTATTCCCCGCAGCGGACGTTTGGACGCAAGCTGAAGGAATCCATCGCCGCCCTGGTGTTGGAGGCGAAATACCGGAAACAGGCCATTCTCGAAAGTTATGCCAATGAGATTTACCTCGGGCAGGTCGGGTCCGTGTCGATCTACGGCGTCGGCGAAGCGGCCCACCGGTATTTCGGAAAACGGATGGATACGCTCAGCCTGGAAGAGGCGGCCTTGCTGGTGGGCATGATCAAGGGACCGAATACCTATTCGCCGTTGAGAAATGCCGCCTTGGCCAAACAGCGTCGAGATGTGGTGCTGGGCCGGCTGCATGAACAGGGCCTGATCACTGATGAGGCGTGGGCCCAGGCCGTCAAGGCGCCGGTTCAGGTCATGCCGCCGCAGGACACGCTGGCGGATGCGCCGTTTTTCGTCGACTATCTCTTGCGGCAGGTGGAAGAGGCAACCGGCGCGCCGCTGCCGGACGGGGTGCGAGCCTATACGACACTCGATCCTGTGCTGCAGCGACTGGCCACGCAAACGTTGGAGAGTGAACTGACCAAGCTGGAGACGACCTATCCGGCCTTAAAAGGACATCCCACCGTCTTGCAGGGCGCACTGGTGGCGATTGATCCGAAAACCGGTGGCATCCTGGCGATGGTCGGCAGCCGTGACTACCGCACCAGCCAATTCAATCGGGCAGTCCAGGCGAAGCGTCAGCCCGGCTCGCTCTTCAAGCCGCTGGTGTACCTTGCTGCCATGGAGGCTCGTCGTGAACTGGCCGGCGGGCAACCGGTCACCGCGGCCACCTCGATTGTCGATGAACCGGTGACGTTTGAATCGGCCACCGGCCGGTGGACGCCTCAAAATTACGACCATAAATTTCACGGGACGGTGTCCCTGCGAACGGCGTTGGAGCAGTCGCTGAATATTCCGGCGGTCAAGATCGCCCAGCTCGTGGGCACAAAACGTATTCTTCACCTGGCAGAGAAGCTCGGAATCCGGAGTCCGCTGGCCGACAATCTGTCCATCGCGCTCGGCACCTCCGGGGTATCTCTTTTGGAGATGACCTCGGCATTCGGCGTCCTCGCTCATGAGGGCATCAGCATGGCGCCCACGGCGTTGCAGGCGGTGATGACGCCGGAAGGAGATCCGGCATGGCATCATACGCCCGCAAGGCATCAGGCGGTGTCACCGCAAGCGGCCTATGTCATGACCTCGTTGCTCAAGGGGGTGGTGGAACGCGGGACCGCGGCGAAGGCGAAGGCGATGGGGCTGCGGGGGATTGTGGCGGGGAAGACGGGCACGACGGACGGCTATCGCGACGCCTGGTTTATCGGATATACGCCGGATGTCGTGGTGGGGGCCTGGGTGGGATTCGATGACGAGGAGGCCTTGCACCTGACCGGGGCGCAAGCGGCATTGCCGATGTGGGTGGAGTTTGTCCGTCAGATCCTGCCGGCCGCACCGCGCGACTTTGTCGAGCCCCCGGCCGTGATCACGCGCGACATCGATCCGCAGTCCTCCCAGCTGGCGACCTCGAAATGTCCACAACGCTCGGCGGAGTTGTTTATCGAAGGCACGGAGCCGTCGGTGTACTGCGAAGTGCATGGAAGCGGAATCTGGGAACGAGTGAAGCGCGGTTTTGGTTTTTTCTAGGTGTCATCGGGAAGCTGGTGTAGGCTCGGCTCATGTTGAGATGGTTGCCCGGTTCATCCGCCATTGCCTGCGACAAGGAGCTCCCGATGATGAAGAAGCCCGGCTTTGTGGAAAGCGATAATATTACCCTGCTGGCCAAAGGTGTCTTGCTCAGAGGGGAAATCCATGTGGAAGGTACGGTGCGCATCGATGGCCGGCTGGAGGGGGATTTGCAGACCAGCGGGACTGTGGTGATCGGCGAAGACGGAGTGGTGCAGGGCACCATTACGGCCGGCACCATTATCAGCAGTGGAAAAATCAAAGCGACGGTGCGGGCCACGGAGCGGATTCAATTGCTCAAGACCGGGCTCCTCGTCGGCGAAGTCCACGCGCCGGCCTTCTCCATGGAAGACGGAGCAAAATTTCAGGGTGTTTCGGATATGGGTGTCACGTCCTGGGGCGATGACGCGCAGAAGCTTCCCGGCAACGTGCGGGACATTGCCTCACAGCGTCCCAAAGCGGTCGCCATGGCCGGTGAGAACGCCTGAGCGGCGTCTCGCCCGGTCCCTAGGCCGCCGGATCCGGCGCGCCTTCCCGCTCCCCCTCCTTCTCGCTGCGCCAGTTCCTCCATGCCGGCACGAGGATCGCAAACCGGCACGTGACTTCACCGGTAGGTTCTGCTATCAACGGCGTAAGCATGGGGACCTTTTTCGCTTCATGAATCGACGACAGATTTTCGCAGCCTGCTTCTTCGGCGTCCTCCTGGCCTTGCTGTATCAGATGGCCCTGATGTTCCGCCCCTTCGTCTTTCCAGTCCTCTGGGCGGTGATTCTGGCGCATCTCTGCTTTCCCCTGCATATCCGGTTGACGGCCTGGCTGGGCGGGAAGGAATCGCATTCCGCCGTCCTCCTGACGCTGGCCGCGCTCGCTCTGGTGGTAGTGCCGCTGGTCGTCCTCAGTGTGATGTTGGTCAAGGAGGCCGGGTCCGCCGAACACGCGGTGCGGGAGTGGATTGCCTCCGGAGGCGTTCAGCAGTTGCCGGATCGCCTCTCGGGGCTACCCGGCGGCGGGATGGCGCGCGAGTGGCTGGAGCGATTCACGGGCCGGGAAAGCGACCTGGAGCAGTTTGTGTTGTCGAGCGCCAAGACGTTCAGCAAATTTATCGTCGGAGAATTGAGCGACCTCGTGCGTGATGTGTTCATGTTGGTGGCTGATTTTCTGGTCATGGTGTTCACCCTGTTTTTTTTCTTTAAGGACGGCCGGCATTGGCTTGCGTCGCTCTACGGTCTGATTCCGCTCGAGGCCTCGCATAAAGACAAGATTCTCGTTCGTCTGGACCAAACGATTCGCGCCGTCGTGAAGGGCATTGTGCTGACGGCCGTCGC
>DAONAB010000117.1:0-7472 GCA_035400805.1 Nitrospira sp.
TGCCGATCAGCCCGCCGATGAAGAAGCCACCCCCCTTCAGGGCAAGACCTGCGAGACTCGTCCCGATTTCCACCCTCGCTGGGATTCCGGTTTCACCTTCGGCATAAAACGCATTGACCAGCACATGGGTCAGCCCCCCGAATAACATCAGGCCGCCGCCCGCCAGCATAATCGTCTGAATGGTGCCAAGCGTTTCCACCGTCACCCCGAAAGTGGACAGATTGTCTCCGAAGCTGCGGCCCAACGTGATCGCGGCAATCAGCAACGCGAAGGCCGTTAGGCCACCCCCTCCCATCCATAGCAACCGAGCATGACAGAGTCGGACAAACTCCTGCCACCTGCCGTTCTTCGCCAGCGTCGCCAAAGTTGGAACCGCTGGAGTAACCAGTCCCTGGTTGAAAATTCGCACGATCGCGGCCATCACTCGCCAGGTGACATCGAGCAGGACGAGGTTGCCGGCCGCCAGGAACGAGGTGAAGAACCGATCCACGACAAACCCGGTCCGCACAAAGGCTGCGCTCAGCAGCAACGGCCGGACACGCAGCCACACATCACGAAACACGGCGCCATGGTTCATATAAGCGGGCGACCAGGGGCCCAGCGCCCGCACCAGGAGCAACGCCGGCCCGCACCACAGCAGTACCTGCACCCACGCTGCTAGTCGCACACCTACACTTTCCAGCCCCGCCACTAAGATCCAGCAGCCAACGAGTGTCGAGAGCAGCACCGCTCCGCTTGGCCACAGAAACCGGTTTCTGGCTTGGTAAAGCGCGGACAGGACGGTAAAACAAGCCGCTCCAAGCAGACCTAGCAACTGGATTCTGGCCAGTTCCACCGCCAACACGGCCGTCGGATCGGAAAATCCCGGCGCCATCAACGGCACCAAGTATGGCGCTACTCCATAGAGCAGCAACGTGACCAGCGCGAACAACGAGCCAATGCCGACAAACAACGGCCACGCGAGCGCGGCCCGTTCATGTTCTTCACGAGCAGCCAGCAGAGGAACCAGGACGACCGACACCTGATCCAACACCACGGCCGAACAGAGCTGGAGCAATGTCGAGCCGGCGTACAGGGCGTCGGTCTGACTTCCTGCCCCCAGGCGGGCGATCGTGTACCACTGGATGCCGAATGAGGCGAGAAGCTGCCAGGCGGTCAGTAGGGACAGACTGATCCCCAGATACACACCGCCTCGATACATCCTGCGTGCCATTGGCGCTTGATCCTCACGGAATAGCCGGCCTGAGTTCTCAAGCCTCGCCGCTCACGATGGCCTCTTTAACGGGCCCAAGTCAAGGCGGGCTCTCTCACTTTCCTCGCTTCTGCGTTGACGTTTTGCCCTGCGTCCTCTTATGATCGCCTCCCATTGTGCGGCACCCAACTTCCCTCACATGGCACGCGTGCCTCCTCCTGGTCGGATGGACCCTCATCGCACTCTCCGAGGCGATAGCTGCGCCTGCCGACAACCAGATGACGCCCTCAGCGACCGATGTCCTGGAACTACATCTGGAAACCACCACGTTCCTGCTTAATCTGGAAAAGCAGGGGCTGGAGGACAATACCTTCACGAACGGCCTCGGTCGGGATACCACGCTGATCGGCAATCTCTTAAACGTCTACGCCCGAAAACGGCTGCTGTCTTCAGTCGATCTGGATCTAGGGGTGTTCGCACATATGCCGTTCGGACATGACACGGAGGTGTCTCAAGTCCGGCCGATCATTCGCCTCCAGTATCGACCCGTGGATCAAATCACCACCGTACTCGGCACTCTGACAGGTCCACATCGCGAGTTTTTCGATGCCGTGTTCGACAATGCCAACCGGTTTGTCCGTCCACTCGAACAAGGCGCCCAGGTCTTGGTCAATAGTCAGCACTACCGGCAAGACCTGTTCATCAATTGGGAACAGGCGTTCCGCGGATCCGCCACGAATCGCTTTGATGTCGGCTATGCAGGGCAGTTCCTGGCCGGCCCCTTCCGCTTTAACGCCCAGGCCCATTGGGTCCACAACGGCCAGGCGCTGTTGAAGCTGGATCGATCGTTCAATACGGCCGACAATCTCGTCACCGCCCTGGGGCCCGAATTGGTGCTGGAACCTTCGACCTATTTCCCGGCCTTGACCTGGTGGCGGCAGGCAGGTATTCGCGCCACCTACCTGACATCGCTGAATGAACCGCTTGCCGGTGGCCCGGCCATTCGTGGACGCGGCTATGAACTGAGTGTCTGGATGGACTTTTCCGGATGGAGACCGTCGGTCTCCTTTTGGAAAGGACGCCACTTCTTGAGTCAGCAGGGCGATCCCGAATATGCCGCGAGTAATTTTCCGGAGTTCGGCCTGGCGAAGATCATTCCGCTTGGCGAATCGGCCTCCATCGAGTTTGGCGTCCAGGCGCGCCGCGTTCGAGCCTTCTTTACGGAAGACGGCATCACCTACCAGAATCGCGACACCTTCAAGTGGGTCAACCAGCAGTATCTCCTGTTCAATTGGAATTGGGATACCCGCGATGGACGGCTGCTTCGTGACCTCTTCCCAACGAAAGACAGCTCTTCTGGCGGAGAGTCCTCGACGGAAACAGAACGCCATTTCTCGGTCAAGGTCGATGCACTGACCTATGTCTACAACATCAACTATTCCGGTCTCGGGCAGATCGGCGGACGCCCCGTCTCTAATACGACCTTTGCCGGCCAATATCTGGCTCCGGTGCTTCGCTATAGCCCTTTGCCACGACTGAACCTCGACGTGGGTGTCTTTGCGGGATTGCCGGTCGGGGACACGCAACGGTTCCACACGGTGCAACCGATCCTTTCGGCGGAATATGAAATGTGGCCGGCGGTATCCGTGATCGCCGGAACAATCAAGCGAAACCACCCCTTCGTCGACGCGCTGTTCAATGACGCCAGGCTGTTTTCACGGCCGATCGAACAAGGCTTCCAATTGCTGGTGAATCGCGAACACTATCAGCAAGACCTGTTCATCAACTGGAATCAGATCGAGACGTTTCAAAAAGCGGAACGGTTTGACGTGGGGTATGCAGGACGCGTCACGGCCGGAGTGCTGTCTTTCAACGGCCAGGTCTATTGGACACATAGCGGCGGCGCGCAATATTCGGAGTCGCGCACGTTCTTCGGCGTCGGCCTCCCGAGAGACCGCCCCGCATCGAACAACTTCATGACGGCCTTCGGTCCGCAACTGACGTTCCAACCCAATCGTTACTGGTCCGGCCTGCCATGGTTCAAGGAAGTGGACGTGATGGCGTTATACCTTACGAGCCAGTTTGAACCGACGCAGAGCGGACTGCCGATCGAAAGGGGTCGCGGGTATCAGCTGACGGCCGGGGTGAATCTGGACGGGTGGCGTCCGTACCTCACCTTCTGGCGCGGTGAGCGTTTCGTGAACGATCAGGGGGACCCGGCTTACTATGCCGGCAACTTTACTGAATTCGGCCTGCTGAAAGATGTGGTGCTTCCCGCCGGGTTCTCTCTGCGCATCGGCGGATTCGGACGCACCATCGACGGCCGTGTGACGCATACCGAATACGCGCTGCTGAACTGGTCATGGGATCAGTCGCCCTGGAGGGGCTTCTGTCTACGTCCGACGCTGCTGCATCGAAACGAGTCTTCCTGCAACGGGTTCTAAGACACACTTCTCTCTTGCCACCTCGCGGCAAGCCCGTTAGAGTAGGACGCAGCGAAATACACGTGTTGTTTGTCCAGGTGGAGGGGCTATGTTCGGCAGATGGATTGGTGCTGTGCTCGGAATCTTCATCATTTGCGCACCTGCGCTCGTCCGTGCGGAAACCTACGCCTCCTTTGCGATAGGCCCAAATATCGCCACGCTCGATACCACAGACGTCGGCAAACTGGACCTGAAGAGCAATATCGCCTACGGCGCCAAGTTCGGGCACTACTTTGACGACCGCGGGTTTAACTGGTTCGGCCTCGAAGTGGACATGTATCGTTCCCAGTCGAACGTCAAAGCGCAAAACCTTCCGCGCCAAGGCACCAATCTGCTGCTGTCAGGCCCCATCCCCGGCAGTGACTTCCTCGTTCACTCCCTCGCCTTTAACGCACTGGTTCGCGTGACCGGGTATCAATACAAAGTAGAACCCTATGCGGGCTTGGGCATCGGGCTGAATATGGGAAATATTTCGGACGGCAACTTCAGACCGGAAGCCGCCTTTGCCCCGAGCTTCAACGTGTTGGCCGGCGTGAAATATTATTTCACGCCGCGAATCGCTCCGTTTATCGAGTACAAATACAACTTCGCCCACTTCACGTTCGGCCGTTCCAACGTCACGGCAGACTACCGCGCCAATCTATTCATGTTCGGCGTCGCCTATCACTTCGGCCGTTAGGGCGCTGATCAGGCCTAGAATCCCGCTTCCCGGTAGAGTACTCTGCTCCAACCACAGGCGATGTCGAGCCGGATCGTCGACTCCGGCACTGCCTGGTACGTTCACATTCCCAAACGCCGTCGTGCCGAACGCCATGATGACTCCTGAGCGGGCCTGCTACCTATCGATTGATCTGGAGGACTACAAGCATGCCACCATGCTCGACATGGGGCTGGAGCCGCGCACGAATCCGGAGCAAACGTGGAGAGGGGTCAACCGGATCCTCGCCGTGCTGCGTGAGACCGATAGTCACCCCGCCCTCACGTTGTTTACGACGGGTCAGGTGGCGAGGAGCCAGCCGGACCTCGTACGAGAGATGGCAGCACAGGGGCATGAAATCGGCTGTCACAGCGACCAACACGAGAATGTGTACACGCTGACCAGGTCCGGCTTCCTTCACAACCTGCTCCGGGCCAAGGACTCGCTGGAGACGGCCGGAGGGCAGCGGGTCGTTGGATTCAGGGCGCCCAACTTTTCCATCGACGACCGGACCTCCTGGGCCTACCCCGTCCTGGCCGAGGCAGGCTTCACCTACGACTCCAGCGTTGCCTCAAGCAGACGGCGAACCACGGCTGAACCCTATGACGTCTTGAGGTTGCCGGAAGGAGAATTGGTCGAATTCCCCATCTACCGCCACGTGCTCGCGGGCAACCAAGGCATCCGCGTGATCGGAGGGACCTATTTCCGGCTGCTGCCGCTCGAACTCATCGTCATGCTCATGAAGAAATCCGCCTCGCTCGGCTACGTTCCTCTGATTTACCTACATGCGGCCGATGCCGACGAGCAGCCCAGTCCGGTCAGTTGGAACGAAATGAGCAGGCTGCCGTATCTGTCGCGCTGTGCCTGGAGTCTGCGTCAACAACAGTGGCTGGTAGGGGCGCAGTCCGTCGCTGACAAGCTTCGCGCCATTCTCGCCCTGTTCCCCCACCAAGGTCCGATGCACCGGGCTCTCCCGACCCACGCCGCAGTCCGATGAACCAGACCTGCTCCATAGCCGTTCCGGCCTGACCACGATGTATATCCTCGGCCTGGCAACCATGGGCGAAAGCGCCGCGGCACTGCTCAAAGACGGCGTCCTGATCGCCGCCGCCGAAGAAGAACGGTTCACTCGCATCAAGCATGAGGGCTGCTTTCCCATCCGCGCCATCGCGTTTTGCCTCGCCAAAGCGGGCATCTCGTTGGGAGAGGTTGAGCATATCGGCGTCTACTGGCAGCCCTTCCGGGTGGGCACCCGAGCCAGAGGCATGCTGAAGACCGCCCTGCGGAACCCGCCCGCTTTTTTACGGCAGGCCAGCAGCGCCCTTCGAGAATTCACCCCGGCCGGCGGCGGCGACTCTTCCGCCAGCCAGGGCAGTTGGCTGGAACTATTTTTTGTGCGGACTCTCCTGCAGAAACATTTTGGCCCCTTCCGTGGCCGCCTGCATTACCTGGATCACCACCGATGCCATATGGCAAGCGCCTTCTTCGCCTCTCCCTTCGAAGAGGCGACGATACTCGTCTTCGACGGCGCGGGGGAAGAGGTCTCTACGACATTGGGCGTCGGGAGCGGCACCAAACTGACGGTGCTGCGGTCGATCCCCTGGCCCCATTCACTCGGCCATTTCTATTCGACCATGACAGGGTTTTTAGGCTTCACGATGTTGGATGGCGAATACAAGCTTATGGGGCTGGCACCCTACGGCGCGCCGGAACACCTCTCGTTCATTCGCAGCAACATGCTCATGACCGACAAGCCCGGTTCCTATCGTCTCAACCCTGCGTTGGTCGACTACCATGCCGCACTTCAGGGACACTTTGCGCCATCGTTGCGACAGCATTTCGGCGAACCCCGGAGGGACGACGGCGCGCCGTTCACCCATCGGCACCAGCAGATTGCCAGTAGCACACAAGCGGCGTTTGAAGAAGTCGTATTGGACCTCGCGGCCTGGGCATATCAGGAAGGCGGACATCGGCGCAATCTCGCCATCGCGGGAGGGTGCGGCCTCAACTGCGCCGCGAATGGTCGGCTGCTACGCGACGGGCCATTCGAGCGGATTTATGTGCCTCCTGCTCCGCATGACGCCGGGTGCACAGTAGGCGCCGCGCTCTTGGTCTATCACGAGGTCCTGGGGCATCCACGAAAGTTTGAGATGACCCACGCCTACTACGGGCCTATGTTCGAAGATGCGGAAATCGGCCGCGCACTCCTAGAACGAGGAATCGAGACACAACCGATTACCGACGAAGCGACGTTGCTCGCTAAGACGGTGAACGTGCTGACGAACGGCGGGGTGGTGGGGTGGTTTCAGGGAGCGATGGAATTCGGGCCGCGGGCGCTTGGGGCACGCTCCTTTCTGGCCGACCCTCGGCACGAGTCCATTCGTGACACGATCAATGCCAAAATCAAAAAACGCGAACTGTTTCGGCCTTTTGCGCCATCGATCAAGGAAGAGTCGGCGACGGAGTACTTTCAGGGCTCTCAACCGAGTCCCTTTATGACCATCACCCTACCCGTTCGCCCCGACCAGCGAGACCGGATTCCCGCCGTTACTCACGTTGACGGATCAGCCAGGGTGCAAACCGTGCGGCGCGCCGACAATCCTCGCTACTGGAACCTCCTCGACCGGTTTGAGCAGGCAACCGGCGTCCCGATCCTGCTCAACACGTCGTTTAACATTCAAGAGCCGATTGTCTGTACACCGGAGCAGGCGCTCGCAACCTTTCTCGAGAGCGGCGTGGATGCGCTGGTGATGGGCAATTATTTTATTGAGCGGAAGATGGTGAAGCCATTTCGTCGGTAGACGACCGATAGTCCTGGCAGGATTTCAGATAGACCAGGATATCGGGTTTCGGGACCTTCAGCGCCTGAAACGCATGCCGAATCAAGGTATGCGCACCCTCGACTTCAGGCAAAATGATCTCCGTCGCACCCACATCCTTGAGGTCTACTGCTTCCCTAAATCCATGTGCTCGAACCAGAACGGGGATGTTCACACTCAGCCCGCGCAGTCGGCGAACAGTCAACGATGCTTCGTGAATGACCGGAAGCGCAACAATGACCAGTGCGGCTCGCTCAGCTCCGGCGGCCTTCAACAATTCG
>DAONAB010000117.1:7572-8761 GCA_035400805.1 Nitrospira sp.
AGTGGCGCGTTGAACAGAATGCTCAACAACGACGCGGCGAGGGTGGCATTGTAGACATCCTCCCCGATATGCCCCGCCGTTTTGGCCACCTGCACCAACACAAACGAAAATTCACCGATCTGCGTCAGACCCACGCCCACGAGCAGGGCTGTTCCCCAGGCATAGCGGAACAGCCGTACAACGAGCGTCCAGATGACAAATTTCCCCGCGATAATTAATCCGAGCATGATGCCGAGCAACGGAAGGTTGCCCCACACCACACGCGGATCGATCAGAATGCCGATGGTCACAAAAAAGAGCGCGACGAAGGCATCGCGCAATGACAGGAGCCGGGCGAGCGTTTCATGACCATATTCCGAACCGCTGATAATGAGTCCAGCCAGAAACGCGCCCAGGGCAAGGGACAATCCTGCCATCTGCGTCACGGCCGCCGTCCCGATGCCCAGGGACAACGAGACCAGGAGAAAGAGCTCCGCATTTTGTGTTTTGGCAATGCGGGTCAACAGCGGAGGAATCGCTTTCGCTGCGAGATAGGAAAACGGCACCAGAATCAAGACGGCCAGCCATAACGCCTTCCCAATGGTGACAAAGCGGCCCGGTTCCAGGGTGCCCAGCGCGGGCAGCAACACGGTCAGGACGACGACGGCCAGATCTTCCACCAGCGTGATCCCGATCATCACCCGGCCATGCTTGGCCCGTAGGTCTCCGCTGTCCAACAGTAGCCGCGCCAGCACCATCGTACTGGCGACTGACACGACCGACCCGATCACCACGCTTTGAATCATCGTCCATCCCACCAGATGGCCGATCCCGACGGACAGAAGAATGGACAGGAAAATGCCGAGCGGTCCTCCAACCAGGGCTACCCAGCGCACGCGTAACAAGTCTTTGAGTGAGAATTCGATGCCGATGCTGAACATCAGGAGGATGACACCGATCTCGGCAAACAATTCGAAACTATGGACGTCCGAAATGGAGGGACCGGGCGTCAGAGGGCTGATGAGAATGCCGCCAAAGACATACCCAAGGATCAACGGTTGCCGAAGCAGATAGGCGGCGGTTCCACCGACAACAGCGGCGATGAACACATAGGCAAGGTCTCTGAAGAAAATGGGATCAGGGGTCATGAATCCTTTCGGACAAGAAAATCATCTTCTGCAGGCTAGGAGGCCTCTGCGAGAAGTATGTG
>DAONAB010000118.1:0-8760 GCA_035400805.1 Nitrospira sp.
CAGCGTGTGTTGACCAAGGAGTAGCCATGCAGATCAAGGCAGAAGAGATCAGCTCTATTATTAAAGAGAAGATCAAGGGGTTCGATCAACAAGTCGATGTCAGCCAAACCGGATCCGTCATTCAGGTCGGAGACGGTATTGCGAAAGTCTATGGACTCGACGGCGCAATGGCCGGCGAAATGCTTGAATTTCCGGGTGGCCTGTATGGCATCGCCTTGAACCTCGAAGAAGACAATGTCGGCGCCGTGCTGATGGGTGACGATGTCGGGATCAAAGAAGGCGACCCCGTCAAGCGCACCGGCCGAATTGCAGAAATCCCTGTGGGCGAAGCCCTGGTCGGACGCGTGGTCAACGCGATCGGACAGCCGATCGATGGCAAGGGCCCGATCAACTCGCAACATTCCTCTCGTATCGAAGTGGTGGCGCCTGGTGTGAATACCAGACAGTCCGTGCGCGAGCCGCTGCAGACGGGCATCAAGGCCATCGATGCCATGATCCCCATCGGTCGTGGTCAGCGTGAGTTGATCATCGGAGACCGCCAGACCGGCAAAACCGCGATCGCCGTCGACACCATCATCAATCAGAAGGGGCTCGGCGTATTTTGTATTTACGTCGCCGTCGGACAGAAGCGGTCGACCGTTGCGCGCGTCGTGAAGACGCTCGAAGAAAATCACGCCATGGAATACAGCATGGTGGTGGCGGCAACGGCCAGCGACCCGGCGCCGATGCAGTTCCTGGCGCCTTTTGCCGGCGCTGCGATCGGTGAATATTTCCGCGACAACGGTAAGCATGCATTGATCGTGTACGACGATCTTTCCAAGCACGCGGTCGCCTATCGCCAGCTGTCTCTCTTGCTCCGTCGGCCGCCAGGACGTGAAGCCTATCCCGGAGACGTGTTCTATCTGCACTCCCGTTTGTTGGAGCGAGCCGCGAAATTGAGCGACAAGTTGGGCGGCGGCAGTTTGACGGCTCTGCCGATCATTGAGACTCAGGCCGGCGACGTGTCGGCCTATATTCCGACCAACGTCATCTCGATCACCGACGGTCAGATTTATCTTGGCAGCGATCTGTTCTATTCCGGTATTCGTCCGGCGATTAACGTCGGTCTGTCGGTATCCCGCGTCGGCGGGTCCGCTCAGATTAAGACCATGAAGCAGGTTGCCGGTACGCTCCGCTTGGATCTTGCCCAGTATCGCGAAATGGCGGCCTTCTCGCAGTTCGGCAGCGAACTCGACAAGGCGACTCAGATGCAGTTGGCTCGCGGGGTACGCATGGTGGAATTGCTCAAGCAGGGGCAATACAAGCCGATGCCGGTCGCCGACCAAGTGCTGTCGATTTATGCGGGCGTTAACGGCTTCCTGGATGACGTTCCCGTGGATAAGGTGCTGCAATTTGAAGCCGACCTTTTGCACTATGTGGCACAGAATCACCAGGACATGCGGAAAGATATCGCCACGGTCGGAAAAATCGACGACAAGGTGGGCGGTAAGCTGAAAGAGATCATTACGACGTTTAAGCAGAAAATGGGCTATGGAGGAAAGTAAGATTTCGTGATTGCGTGATCAGGGATGTGAGCGTGGAGTGACCATTCCTCTTTTCACTGAATTATCCAATCGCAGCGATCTACTTCCGTAAAATATGCCGAGCTTACAATCTCTCAGGCGGAAAATTGCCGCCTTCAAAAATACGCAGAAAATCACGAAGGCCATGAAAATGGTCGCGGCGGCCAAGCTCAAGCGGTCGCAGGACCGTATCCTCGCCGCCCGCCCCTACGCACATAAAATGCGTGGCGTGCTCAGCAATCTGAGTCAGCGGGTGAATCGGACCTCTCATCCTCTGCTCCAGAAGCGCGAAGGAAAGAAAATCGAAATCCTCGTCGTGACGAGCGATCGCGGTCTCTGCGGTGGGTTCAACGGGAACATCGTCAGAAAAAGCGCCGAATTCGTTCGCCAATGCGAGGCGCAAGGGTTGTCGGTCAATCTCAGTCTGATCGGACGCAAGGGCCGTGATTATTTCCGTCGGCGGTCATGGCCGATCAGGCAGGAGTGGACCGGAATTTTTGACAAATTGAGCTTTGAGCACGCCATCGACATCGGCGGAGACCTGACCGAAAACTTTGTGAAGGGCACCTTCGACGAATTGTATGTCGTGTACAACGAGTTTAAATCCGCCATCCAACAGCGCGTGATTGTCGAAAAGTTGTTCCCCATCGACGCCGCGGCGGAATTCGGCGCGCCTCCGGCCGCCGAGGGTTCGTCCCTTGGGGGAAGCTATCTGTACGAGCCTGATGAAGGCGAGCTCCTGAGTGCATTGGTGCCGAAGCATTTCCAGATTCAGGCCTACCGTATCTTGCTGGAGTCCGCAGCGGCCGAGCACGGGGCACGCATGGCGGCCATGGATGGCGCGACTCGCAATGCCGGTCAGCTCATTAAGAAAGTGACCTTGTACTACAATAAGACGCGCCAGGCGGCCATTACGAAGGAGCTCATGGACATCGTGGGCGGCGCCGAAGCATTGAAATGAGTTGTGAGTGTAAGCAGGGAGAGCCTGAAGTCCGGTGAGAGCCGTCTTCAAGGTTTCATGCAGCACCCATAACTGACGACAGAAGGAGCCCTATGAACACAGGTAAAGTCATTCAGGTCATCGGCCCCGTGGTCGACGTCGAATTTCCTCCCGGTCAGCTGCCCAACATTTACAACGCGCTCAAGGTGACTCAGGAAGAGAATGTCGCAGCCGGAAAGCCGGCCGTCCGGATCACCCTGGAAGTGGCCTCCCACCTCGGGGAAAACCGTGTCCGCGGCATCGCGATGTCGACGACCGACGGTCTCACACGCGGTATGGATGTGTTGGACACCGGCGCGCCGATCTCTGTTCCTGTGGGTCGTGAGACCTTGGGGCGATTGATCAATGTGCTTGGAGAGCCGGTCGACGAAAAAGGCCCCATCAAGGCGAAGAAAACTTACCCGATTCACAGGCCTGCCCCTCGGTTGGAGGACCAGGATACGAAGACTGAAGTGCTTGAAACCGGCATCAAAGTCGTCGATCTGCTGGAACCCTACAGCAAGGGTGGTAAGGTCGGACTCTTCGGCGGCGCCGGCGTCGGCAAGACGGTCATCATCATGGAACTCATCAACAACATCGCGCTCCACCATGGCGGATTTTCGGTGTTTGCCGGAGTCGGTGAGCGTACCCGCGAAGGGAACGACCTCTGGCATGAGATGCAGGAATCCAAGGTTATTGATCCGGAAGATTTCACCAAATCGAAGGCTGCATTGGTCTACGGCCAAATGAACGAACCACCGGGAGCGCGTCTCCGGGTGGCTCTGACCGGATTGGCGGTGGCAGAATTTTTCCGCGACGAAGAAAATCAGGACGTGTTGTTGTTCGTGGATAACATCTTCCGGTTTACCCAAGCCGGTTCTGAGGTGTCCGCGCTGTTGGGTCGTATGCCGTCAGCGGTCGGTTATCAACCAAACTTGTCCACTGAAATGGGCGCGTTGCAGGAGCGCATCACTTCCACGAAGAAGGGGTCCATCACGTCAGTGCAGGCGATTTACGTGCCGGCCGACGACTTGACCGACCCGGCCCCAGCTACGGCCTTTGCGCACTTGGATGCCACCACGGTGTTGTCACGGCAACTGGCTGAGTTGGGTATTTACCCGGCGGTCGATCCGCTCGACTCCACATCACGCATTCTCGACCCGCAAGTCATCGGTGAGGAACACTACAAGGTGGCGCGTGGTGTTCAGTCGGTGTTGCAGCGGTATAAGGATCTACAAGACATCATCGCCATTCTCGGAATGGACGAATTGTCAGAAGACGACAAAATGGCCGTCGCACGGGCGCGGAAGATCCAACGCTTCCTGTCACAGCCTTTCCACGTGGCCGAAGCCTTTACAGGGGCGCCAGGAAAGTATGTGAAGCTGAAAGACACGGTCCGGAGCTTCAAGGAGATTCTCGAAGGTAAATACGATCATCTGCCGGAACAGGCCTTCTACATGGTTGGTCCCATTGAAGAAGCAGTGGCCAAAGCCGAAAAGATGGGAGTGAAGGTTTAAGAGGGAGCGAGTCGGGCGTCCTCGTTGCTCGCGCAACGCGCGGCCTCGGAAGGCCCTCGTTGGAGGCGCGCGGGAGAGGACGCATCGCTTCCCCCTCATGGTGCAAGGGGAGTCGTAGAAAAAGATGGCAGGGAAGATTCTCTTAGAAGTTGTGACGCCGGAAAAGTTGCTCCTGAGCCAGGAGGTGGATGAGGTCATCGCTCCCGGCAGTGAGGGGGAATTTGGCGTCTTGCCCGGCCATTGTCATCTGCTGTCGAGCCTGCGTATCGGAGAGCTTCGGTATAAGTCGCAGGAGGTCTGGCACTACATGTCGATCCTCTGGGGTTATGCGGAAGTGACTCCTGTGAAAGTGACTGTGATGGCGGAGATCGCCGAGAAGGCCGAGGATATCGATATCGGCCGGGCACAGCAGGCGGTCGAAAAAGCCGAACAGCGACTCCAGGCAGGCGGTCTTCCCTCAGAAGTGAGAGAGGCCGAAATCAGCCTCGAAAAAGCTCGCCTCCGTAAAAAGATTGCCGATCGTGCGCGCAAAACGGGGCACGCCTAAATCATCGAACTACCGGCGTTCTGCCGTTGCGGCTTCTTGCCCTCGATGCTCTGCCCCAGATCTATTTAGTACTCATATCCTCCAGGTCACTCTTACACTCCTTCTTCTGCTGGCCTCAGCTTGTGTCGCGCCTCCGATCCATACTCGTCCCATTCAGGATGACCCGGCATGGCTCGTTCGGTTAGATTCTCTAGATCCGTCTGATCGTAGGGCTGTTCACTACCACCATCCTGCGACGTGGAACGAGCCGGATTTGTTTGCCATCCTCAGTCGCTTGTTCCTTGATCAGCGCGTGGGGCTGATGGACGATCCGAAACCAGCGCAGGAGGTCTTTTCCCTGGATGAGCTGCAGCACATCGTTCCTGGACTGAGAGAAGCCTTTCAAGTCGCATTGCCCCATGAATGGCTGACGTTCATGTTGGTTCACAGTCAGGGTCAACAAGAGAGTGCCATCACATCAGGCGGGTTCTTTCTGGAGGCCAACCGGCTGCACGTGGTGCTGGCGAACCACCGCGTCCGTCTTTCCTCGCAATCTGCGGAGTTCAGCAAGGTCCGTGACAATCCCTTGTATTCCGTGAACGGGAGCGGGGGAACTCTGGGCATCGAGCCTCGGCGTTTTATTCGCGCGACGAAGGCGAACTGGTCCGGCGGATATCGAGCGTCAGCCAGTGAGCTCGTACTGGACTACCAAGGGTATCTTGCGCACCTCACCCTGTCCCAGAGACCAGTTTTGACAAAAGAACTCCCTCCATCGGCGCAGCCCGGCTTGGGGCAAACGGCTCTGCGGCATGGCGATCCGCCAGGCCAGGGCACTGCTGTTTCTCCGTCAGAAGCGCTGAATCGACTGGAAGTAGAGATCCAACACTTGAGGCAGCAACTGGTCGACAAAGAGCAGCACCTTGAACGCTTGAAGGGGAATGCCGTTAGCCAGCCTCTCAGCCGCTGACTCACAGCGCAAGGCAGGTTCTTTGCCCCAGACAATCTGCAACGCGCGTATTCCGATCACCCTCATTCACAGACATCGCACTCGCCTCGTTTCTGAAAAAGACATGCAGACAGAATTCCTCATCTCACCGGGAGAAAGACCCAAGCGGCTCGACGTCTTTCTGGTTCATCGTGAACCAAAACTGTCACGAGCGGCCTTGCAGCGAATGATCGCCGCCGGGCGAGTCCGTATCAACAGTCATACGGCGAAAGCCAGTCAGAGGGTGAAACCCGGTGATGTGGTGTGTGTCGACAGCCCACAGGCCGCACCCTTATCGATGAACGGACAGGTTCACGCACTCAGCATTCTCTTTGAGGATTCTGTCTGCCTCGTCGTCAATAAGCCGCCGGGAATTGTCTGTCATCCTGGGCCAGGTCACTGGAACGATACACTGCTCAATGCGGTGCTCGACCATGTCGGGATGAGCGCTACAGAAGGAAAAATCGGTTTTGTCCATCGTCTCGACAAGGAGACCTCCGGGATACTCGTGGTGGCAAAAACCAAAGACGCCCATCGGCGTCTGTCCGAGCAATTCGAACGGCATACGATCACTCGGGAATATGATGCCCTCGTCCACGGAATCCCGCACACCTCCACAGGTCTGATCGATACGGCGATCGGCCCAGAAACCGGGCGGCCCACACGCACGTCGACACGGACGCTGCATCCCAAGTCTGCATCCACCGCATTTCGGGTTGAGGAAACCTTTGCCGGATTGGCTGCACATCTCGTGGTCGTTCCGCACACGGGGAGAACCCATCAGATTCGGGCGCATCTTGAGGCCATAGGCCACGCGATTATGGGTGACACATTGTACGGAGGAGGCTCCGTCGGTGTGGCCGAGGAGCTCCGTGTCCCGAGGGTCATGCTGCACGCGAGGCGGCTGGGATTCAGGCACCCGGAACGACCGGATTATTGTGAATTCAACGTTGCGGCACCAAAGGATTTTCAGGAGGTACGTCAGATGCTTCGCGTCATCAAGCCCGATGCATAAGTGGCCTGGCTGTTGCCATGGTGGCAGCATGACGCAAATCCCTTGGCAACGGGAAACAAGTCGTTATACTTAACAGAGTGCTCCCCAGGTCCCGACCGTTGACGCTGGAATTCTCGCATGACTGTCGTGTTCAAGCCTAAGGTCCTTCTTGCGGGATTGGCCTTCTCGGTCCTGTGTCTCTCCATCACCCATTTTGCGACTCAATATGTGAAGCATGCGTTGGGGTTGCACTATCAATGGGGCTTTGAGCGGCAATTCAATATGGTCAATGAAGCCAATGTGCCCACTTGGTTCTCATCCATGATCCTATTGTTGAGCGCCGCACTGCTGACGCTCACAGCCCGTTGCGAGTGGGAGCATGGTGGCAGAGATAGGCGCTACTGGGCGGGGCTCGCTGGAATCTTTTCCTACCTCTCGCTGGACGAATCGGCCCAGATTCATGAAACGTTCAAGCTCGGTGAGGGGCTGCCGCACACGGGCATATTTTACTATTCTTGGATAATCGTGGGGTGTCTCGGTGTGATCACGATCGGGCTACTCTACCTCGGTTTTCTCGCACGATTGCCCAGGGAGATCAGATGGTTGTTCGTGCTCGCCGGCGGGCTCTATGTCGGCGGGGCGTTAGGCGTAGAAATGCTGGAGTCCCGCTATCAGTATCTCTATGGAACGTGGACGGACCTGAACTACTCGCTTCTTGTCGGTATAGAAGAAACCATGGAGATGACGGGCGTCATTGTCTTCATCTATGGCATTGCTTGGTATCTGGCTCGAACGGGCCACACCGTGAGTCTGAGCTTTGTACACGACCCTCGTGCTGTTGCCGAACATTCTCCTGTTACCGTGTCTCAACGAATCCGCCACTGACTGACAGAAGCCCTTTCAACCGTCTTCCAAGACGTTCTCTCGTTCACACGACCAGATTGCTGACGACGCTGTCGCCTGTGCTGACAAGCGGTCGCGTCCAGTTTTTGGCGCACGTTCCGCAGAAGGGGGAGCGAGCGAGTCGGTTAAAGTGAAAGACTCGAGATGTCACGGCCCAGGTGCCGACGCTGAATGAGGAAAAACGGAAACCGTCCAAACGCGAGATGACACCCGACGAGATAGTAGGGTTGCTGTGGTCCGACCGGCAGTTCCGTTGTCCACCTCACCTCAAACAGACTCGCTGCATGTTGCGGCTGGAGATCAGGATTGTGGAGAGTCAGCCACTCTCCTCCCTGAGGCTTTTGGTCGAGCAGCAGAAGGATGCCGTCTGAGCTGATATTGAGCGAATGCCCCTTCCCGGAAATGATCGGCGCCGCGTGCCGTTGTCCCTGCATTAATCCATACAAGCATGGCGTTCTCACCGCGAATCGTGCATCGATGCGGCGTTCGTGTTGAGGGAGGGGCGGCGGGGCAGTCCTTGAGTTGTCCACAGTGTGGGGGCGCACAGAGGATGTGTCGGCAAGAGAGTTCCGTAGCGACCTGAGAATTCTGTGGATAAAATGTGCGGTCATCGCAGTGGCTTGCTCCATCACCTGATTGACGCCCAATGTCTCTCTTATGGAAGAGCAATTCGAATGCCCATGGGAAGTGCGATACGTAGGTCGCTAACCACGTGATTTTGGTTCGAGGAAAAAGTGGGCGGCTGGAGTCGTGCGCTGTGTGGCCGGCCTCGGTGGCGTCAAAATCTCCGCATGCTTGTCAGAGATGCACACCGTGAGTATGGGTGAGAATCGCAGCTGGATGGGGACGAGGGGCTGGCAGATCTGTGGATGAGATGTGGATGACGTGTGCGTCACGTGTGCAGAACCGGTGAGTTGTGCAAGTACCTTGTATTTTTCCAAGCCCCTGTGTCAGCCTACGCACACCGTTATGCGGGTCACAACTTGAAGCAGTCTTAATGTGAATAGAGTCAGCACGACTCCGGTCGAAATTATCGTTACCGGGGGAGAGTCGTCGAAACGGATCGACGTCTTTCTAGCCAATCGTGACCCGTCCTTTTCCCGTTCGGCTTTGCAGCGACTGATCGGTGAGGGACGCATCCTCATCAACGGCCAGCCAGTGCGGCCGAGCCAGAAGATCAGGCCAGGGGACTGCATCAGGCTGGAGGTGCCCCGCCCGGAGCCTCTTGATCTGACCCCTGAGGCCATTCCCATCGCGATCCTTTACGAAGACGCCGATCTGTTGGTGCTCAATA
>DAONAB010000119.1:0-8747 GCA_035400805.1 Nitrospira sp.
AGTTTTGCGATTGCGCGTTCCGGTGTGCAACGGGCATCATGCGGCGGCAGCAATCTGTATGTTGAAGGATGAGGTGAGATGGCAGAGCCGGTGGCGGATATTTGCGTGATTGGAGCGGGGGCGGCTGGGCTGGCGGCCGGGATCTTTGCGGCGGAGCTTCAACCGGCCCTCCGGATTGAATTGTTGGATGGGGCCACGAGCATCGGTGCAAAAATTCTCGTTTCCGGCGGGGGACGCTGCAATGTGACGCACGATGTCGTCACCCCGGACGATTTTTTCGGCACCCGCCACCTCGTACGGAACGTGCTCGCAGCATTTCCGGTTCAGGATACCGTCGCGTGGTTTGCCTCGATGGGTGTCGCACTCAAGCGTGAAGAGACCGGTAAGTTGTTTCCAGTCACCGATAAGGCCCGGACCGTGCTCGATGCACTCATGGCGCGGAATCGTGAACTGGGCGTGGTTCTTCGGCCAGGGCATCGCGTGGCGAGTATTGAACGCCGGAATGAATCAGAGCAGGCCGGCGCGGAAGATCTCCCTCGGTTTGTGATTCGTCACCAGCATGGCGAGACATTTGCGCGGCATATAATCCTGGCCACCGGCGGGCAGTCGTTGCCGCGCAGCGGGAGCGATGGATCAGGATACGGATTGGCACGGCATCTGGGGCACCACGTCACACCGACCGTTCCGGCATTGGTGGCGTTGATGCTGGATGAGCAGTGTTTTCATGCAGACCTGTCAGGCCTGGCACAGGAGGTGGAGATTCAGACGTTGGTGGCGGGACGATCCGTCGATCGGCGTACCGGCAGTCTCCTCTGGACGCATTTCGGTATCAGCGGACCCGTCGTGATGGATGCCAGTCGATTCTGGTGTCTGGCCAAGGCTCGAGGTGAGGCGGCGGAGATGGTCGGAAATTTCCTGCCCGGCCGCAATGCGGAGCAGGCGAGGGAATGGTTCCTTGCGCAGGCCAATGGCAACCCTCGCCGGTCATTGCTGAAACTGCTTGCAGAGTCATTGCCGGAGCGATATGCCGAGACACTGTGCCGTTACGCCGGAGGGAATCCGCAGCAGGCGTGCGCCCAGGTGCCGCGTGCCATTCGAGATCGTCTCCTCACGGCACTGACTCAATTCCGTTTTCCGGTCGTGCGTGATCGCGGCTGGAATTTTGCCGAAGTGACAGCCGGCGGGATTCCATTGGAAGAGGTCAATTTTCGCACGATGGAATCGAAGCTGGTGCCCGGGTTGTATCTGGTGGGAGAGGTGCTCGACTGTGACGGACGAATCGGTGGATTTAACTTTCAGTGGGCCTGGGCAACCGGCCGCGTGGCGGGCCGCGCCGCTGCGGCAAGTCTCGGCGGCCGTTAAACGGGACAGCGCTCAGCGGAATTCGTACCCGACGCCGAAAATCATCGCCTCGTCAGTCTTTTTGCGCCCCGGTGCCGGTTGCGTATTGAGCCGGAGATCATACTCGACATTGAAGAACAGGTTTTTATAGACCGTGATACGTAGGCCCTGGTCGGCATTGAACCGGAACGCATTGCCGGCATTGATGTCCCAAAATCCTTCGTGACGATGGAACACCTTCACCCGATCCGGCCACAGGCTATGCTCCCAACGCACGCTCCAGCGACCTGAAGGCGTCTGCGTGCTAGGGCTGTTCGTGAAATGTTCGTTCACATGGGCGAGACCGGCGGATATCGAGAGGGACGTGGTGGGGGTCTCAAAGAACTGGTAACCCAAGCCGCTTCCGATCGTGGATCGCAGTTGCAGGGCCTGCAGCGTGTCTTTTTCCAACATGCCGAACGTTTCGATGAAGATCTGCTTGCTGACAAAGTAATTGTGTTTCACGCTGGCGAGAGAGTTTCGCGCCGTCACCTGATCGTTCGCCTGCCCGTAGTTGTATTTTCCTTCCACCAGGAGCCGCTGGCGGTGCGCGTAGAGCGTGAGTCGAGCTGCGCTATTGAAGGCCTTGGTACTGCTGTTGCCGGACGTATTGTTCCCGCCGACCGAGACGGTGCCCGCGACCCGGAACGGTTCGAGGTTGATAGCGGTGATATCCGATAGCGGCGTGGCGCTGTCCGGCCCCGCTTCCGTCACTTGGCGCTGCCCATGCGTGCCGTAGACGAAATCCCGAAGGACATCGTGCGATTCCCCGGGCACCAGGACTTTCAAGGGGCTGGTCGCTGTGAGGCGTTCAACCTTTTTCCAATCGACCTTGATCTCGCCGCCATACTCCGTTTGGATCGTCAGGAGATTTTCTTCCATCTTGACGATGGTGCCGGTGAGCCGGTCGCCGTTCTGCAAATAGACCTCATCGGCGGCCGCCGGCGTGGCGAGCCACAGGGTCACGAGGAGTAACGCCCGCTGCCAGAGCAGGAGACTGGAGGGATGGTCATGCTGCATGGATATCAATCGGAATTCAGACGGGCCGGCGGCTCGAAGTCGAGGCGATGTGCTGCCATCTGTAAGACCAGGCCTCACCCTAATCGAGAGGATGGCGAGTTTCAAGTGTGTGGGCGTGAATTGATCGAGCGTGATGCCGGGGCGGAGATTATTTCGCGATGGTGATGCTGGGCACGCCGCTGCGGGACACTTCCGTGACGGTCATCTGGAAGAGTTGGTACAGCAGTTTGAAGGCCTCACGGTTCCAGCGCGCAAGGGGGCCGGTGATGTTGACCGAATAATACTTGTCATGAGACCGCACGGTCAGATCCGATTCGGAGGGGCTGGAGTCTTGTACCAGGAGGTCCATGGTTCTGACCGGGTTGTCCATAAAGGGCGGTGTGCGGCTGTCTTTTTCGACGGCATATTCCGGTTCTTCATCCACGGATTGCGCCAAAAAATTCAGCATGGTGTTGAAACTGCGCAGGCGGAATTCGCCTTTCATCGGCCACTCTCCGCCATAATGTCCCGGACGAATGTCGAACGACACATCGTTCATGGGGCCGCGTTCAGCTTCCTCGTGCAGCCGGACCCGTTCCTCCTGCGGCAGTGTGTTGGGGTCGTAGTTCGTGATGAGAATTCTGCCGGACACCGGTTTACGCAGCCGGTAGGTTTTCTGTTGCGGATCGTAGGCAACCAGATAGTCCTGCTCCAGTGCTTTGAACCCCTCCGCCGTCACGGATTCGGCCGGGATGGTCCACGTGCGTTCGAACAGCATCGATTCCGCGTAGAGGCGATTGGCATCCTGAATGGCGGAGAGATGCAGCACCACTTTTCGGAACATCTCATAGCCCGCCTTATCGGTCGGGCTATTTCGATAGGCGACATCGTCGCCCAGATCATCCACCCGCAGCTCTTTTGCCATCAGACGAAGCAGGAGATCGATATCGCCGCCTTGCCGCAGCAGGAGCGTGAATTTTGTTTCTTGAAAGGGCGTCAGCAGGCGTCGGGTGAACTCTTCCCCGTCAATCGGCGCAATGCTGATCGTGGGATTTTCGGCCACGCTGCCGCCGAAGACGGGAAGAATGGTGGAGCCGGATTCGCCGGTCAATGCCGGGGTCGCTCCGGCATTGATGCGGAAATCAAAGGTGGCGGCGACGTTCGAGACGCCCGTAAAGTGGACCGGTTGATGGTGGTGCGCGCGCGCGATATTCAGTAAGAGCTGCTTGGAAATAGAGTCCGTGATGGCCTCATCGTAGGAGACCACGGCGCGTGTGAGCGTCGGCGGCGAGAGACAGCCGGCCAGGGTCAACATGGCGCCAAGGCCCATCAGCGCACGCAGCACGAGAGAGGGATGTGTCACACGCATTTATTTCAGCGATGAAGGTGGATGTTCAGCAGGGGTTCTAGCACACCTGTTCCAGGAAGCCTAGGGGGCGCGTCGCGATCAATGGCTCGCCATCGGAAGGAACGAGATGGCAATGGAGATCGTGATCAACACGATGATGATCCATTCCAGATACTCCATCCGCTGAGTCGTCGATCGATCGGCCATCTTGCTGTAGATGCTGTCCAGGGTTTGCAGTTTCCGCAGAATGCTGGCGTCCCACGCGTCGAGATGGAAGCGTTGCGAGGCCAGGCGATAGACACGGGCCAGGTATTGGTCGCCGAGAAGTTTGAGGGTGTTCGCCACCCGTTCGAAGAGCACCGCACTCTCAACCTGCAACTGCCCGATGTGAGTCACGGCTCGTTCGTGGGAACCCGGCAACCACAGCTTGCGGCCGGGCCTTCGCGTGAGTGCCTCGTACCCCTCGTCAAGGGCGCTGTCGAGCTGTTGGTCCAGCGTTCGCATTTCAAGCAGTTCCACGTTGACGAACTCCAGCACTGCCCGCACGTCTTCCATGCCCTGCCCGAATATGAGGGCCGCATTCCAGTCGATGAGGGCGAGGTCGCCACGACTGAAGGCAATGCGGCAGGACGTCGCCTCATGAATCTCCTGGTCCGACAGCGGCGTGGGTTCGCTGCGGAGCACACGCGCGAACAGATGATCGTAGAGCGTGCCGAGCGTGTGGATGTCGGATGGGGTGCAACGTTCGATTGCAAACAGCAGATAGTCCTCGACGTCGTTCGACATCGTGGGCCGCTCGACAGCGGGCTGGATATCCCGCACCAGTTGTTCCAATCGCCGGCGAGACTCTGTCCGCAAAGTCATATTTTCGTAGAGCGCTTCGCTTAATCCTAAGAGGTCTTCGAAGGGGCCTTCCAGGGGAATGCGGTAGATGACCGTGACGGCACCGAAGTCGTAGAGCATGACCTCGACTGCAGCTTGCGAGCGATAGGGGCCGAATTCCAGGATCGGCCCGTCTTGCATGAGGCGAAGCGGCGCCGGGTGATAGTCGAAGTATTGCGGCGCCCGCGCTTTATGGCGAATGCGGCCGCGCTCTTTGATGGCCGTGATATGCCGTTCCGCTTCGTCGAGGTGAATGGCCAACCCGATGTCGTAGGCGAAGAGGGCGTAACAGGTGCCTTGTTCGATACGCAGTGATGTGGAATCAGGATTCGGCATCAACGGTTCTCTTTGGGAACGTCCCCTGTGATGAGGTGAGTGGAGGCAAGACCGCAAGCGTGTACTCGGCTGACGGTCATCCAGACCTGGCAGGCCGGGCCCGGTCGAGAGGGCACTGTAGATGAGACCGGTTACGGGAACATTAAGTGTCGATCAAGATTGCCGGTGTAGCTGGCAGGGTGCTGCGACGAACCGGTATCCTGACGCACAAGGAAGGCGCGTCATGGTGAAAGCGATTGTGTTCGATTTCGACGGTGTTTTGTTCGACACGGAACCGCTGCATTACGACATGTTCCGGCAGGTGTTGAGCATGGAAGGGATCTCGCTGACGCCGGAGGTCTATTATGCACGCTACGTCGGACTTACCGATCCCGCTTGTTTTCGCGCCGTCCTCGCCGATTACGGCAGATCCACGGTCTCTTCCGAGGCGGTCGCGCGGCTGGTACGTTGCAAGACGGAGCTCATGCAGGCATCGCTGCGAGCCCGGCTCCCTGTTTTGCCTGGTGTCAGAGACTTGGTTGAAACCGTTGCGTCGCGATACCGCACAGCCGTGGCCTCGGGGGCGTTACGGGAGGAAATCGCCTTGTGTTTGGAATTGGCCGGCATGACATCCATGTTTGAGCATGTGTCGGCCGCACAGGATGTGCATCAAGGAAAGCCTGCTCCCGCGCTCTACCTCCATGCCCTTGCGGCACTGAATCGCCGGTCGGCCTTGAGGGCCGCCGAGTGTGTGGCCATCGAAGACACGCCGCACGGCATTGAGGCCGCTCATCAGGCCGGGATGCGGTGCATCGCCGTGGCCACCTCCTTGCCGGAGTCTCGTCTCGTGGCAGCTGATGTCGTCGTTCCCTCGTTGCAGACCACGACGGTCGAGAGCCTGCTGCGCCGGTTCGCGTGATCACGTCCTCCCTTCCTCTCTCCGTCTCCCGGCCCATCTTGTTACACAACATTTGTGTGTCGATGAGCCATCTGTAACAGATCGGCAGTAGGATCAAGTCGTATCGCACGAGATAGCCGCGGACGATCACCGGGAGGTGTTGATGAGTCGAACGACTGCGATCCCCTCCGATACTTCTCTCCATGCAGCGGAACCTCGGCATGAGCTGCAGCGGCAGGCCATGCAGTTCCTCGCCGACCTTCCGGCGTTGCCATTTTCCCACGACGACATCACTGCCGGTTCCGAGAGCGAGCTGCAAGCAGCGGTCTGCGGCCGTTCCGAGGACGTGGATCTTCCTCGAACCATTCATGCCTCGAACTATGTGAAGAACATCCGGGAGCGGACTGCGGCCGGAGAAAGTCCTCGCATCCTCATCCGGCAGTTGCAGGAGTTGCTGACGTCTTCCGAGGAGACCGTGTGGGAAAACTCATGGGTCCGTTTCCCGCGTCGCGGCCTCAATCGAGCAGCTAATCAGCTCTTGGAGCGAGACCTGGCGGCCGATAAACGCGCCCCGCAAGGGCCCCGTCGCGCTGATGCCGACCGGTATTTGATGGTCGAGCAGGGGGAGGAGTGGGTCAGGCTGCCTATCAGCTATCTCCTGACGCTGACCTTGGCCGAGGTCCTTGGGGAATTTGAACAGCATGTGCTGGCGCTGGCGAGCGAGAGCCGGCGCCTGCTGGATCATTTTCTGAACGATAACAGTTCGCCGGAAACCTTTTCTTTCTACGTGTCTCGTATGGAGCCCTCTAGGGGGATGGGAACAGGGATTGCGCGAGAAACGGCGATTCGCTTTCTGCTGACTCACCTGTTGGTGCTGTATGCGAATAGGCGGTTCGGATTGGAGGAGAGCGGGCAATCTGTTGTGGTGTACGCGTCGCCTCACCCTCCCTTGCGGCAGCGACGCCTCAATCATCTCGTCTCCGACGCATTCTATCGCGAACTCTTCATGAACCCCTGCCTCTCAGGATGGGAACGAGGCGAAGAGAAGTCCCGCTACATGGGACTCTGTCATGAAGTGTTGTCACGCAGCCAGCTGAATGCCGTCCTCCGATTGAAGGATGCCGGCATCATCACGCGCAATCTGGTGGTGTTACCGTCGACCTCGAACATCAGTCTTGCTAATAACGGCACGCACCTCAGCCTCGGCAGTCGACGTTTGAGCGAGGTGTTGCGGTCCGGGACGAAACGCTATACGCCCGCGCACGAGAAGGTGGTCGGGGACCTCGTCATCAAGATTGTGGAGCATTTTCTGCCGCTGTTTGTCGGGACCTATAGCGCGGCGCCCTACCGCATGAATTTTCGAGATTTCCACCCCGAGCTGGCGCTGGGGTTTCTGCCGCACGAACTAGATTTTACCCATCTGCGCATGTTGTGGCGGCGCTGGAAGAAGAAAGCGAGGCTATCGGTCTTCGGTCGGGCTATCACGCCGGTCGGCCCCTTGTGGTTGGATCGTGTCCTCAGTGTGCTCTTCCAGCTGCGCGGGGATTATGTGCCGGATTTCCGGTTGATCGATTATCTGGTGTCGCTGTTGTCGACCGATCAAAGTCCGGCTCTCGACGGCCTGCCGGGGAATGACTTCCGGCTCAAACGCGATCTCGGGCAACTCGGCGTGTTCGATGAACGAATGTCGCTCTATCTCTGCTACAAGCTGCGCGCACAGTCGGTGATGGGATTTTCCGGTTTCGAAGGTCGGCACTACAGTCTGTTTTCGAATCATTTAGAAGATTTCGCCGATGCGGCCGCTCTGCAGGCGTTGGTGACGGCGCTCGCGTTTCGCTACATTGCCACCGGCCTGGTGACCCACGAGGATATTCCTGACGATCCGTTCAGTGAAAGCGAACGGCGGCAATGCATGTTTGCCTCGGCCATCGGGATCGCGACCGTGAATGTGCGCGAGGCTAGTCCGAACCGGTTTCTGGCGCGGATTGTCGGCCGGACGCAGAAGACGAGGAGCAGCCGGCGCTATGCGGGACATTTGCGAGTCCGGATCGAGGACTACCGGTTAGCGCTCCTGTCGACGATTGAAGAGGATGCGCCGGAACTGATCGAGGCCTTTCAACTCCGGGACCATCTGATGCGACTGCGTGAACGACTCCTTGAACCGGATGGGTGCAGCACGGCCGGGAAGTTGACCAGGGGGATTGTGGAGGTGGCGGGAGTCCGGCATCCGATGCAGCTCTCCGGCGAGGAGTTTGCCCAGGCGGCGGAAGGGTATTACCGTGGTTCGTTGCGTGCACAGTATGTGCGGGAAGCCCTGACCTGTGTCGAGGAAGATCTGCGCGCGATCGACCAGGCCGAGTCTGAAACAGATCGACGGTGCAGAGGCATCGCGAGCGCGCTGGTCGGTTCCCGTTCGGCTGCCGAGGCGCTCACGGAAGCGGCGCCGGAACTCCTTTCGGGATCGGCCGGTAGTCAGACGCTGCTTCGTTCCCTGGGGCTCTGCCTCCTGGCCATTTCACGATCCCGGGCGTTGAACGAGCATCGGGACGAACAGTCGTTGGCCTCGTGATGACGCCGCATCAGTACATCGATCGCGAGACGGGCCTGGTGCGGACCGAACAGTTCCTCGGCGACCGATGGCTCAATTGGGCCTACCGTGCGTTGTGGGAAGATGCCGTCTGGTTCATGAAGGCCCTGACGTCGCAGCGGATGACGCAAGTGTTGGGCTTCTTCAACTACGACCGGCCGTTTACCGCGACGCAGGAGGCGGTGACACGCTGTGCCAGGACACTGGGTGTAGACCTGTCCGAGTGCCTGGACGATCCGACGCGACTCAATACGCTGCGCCGGCTGTTCCAGCGGCGGTTACGGTATTGGCAGGTGCGGCCGATGGACGCCGATCCACGGGCGGTCGTGTCCCCCGCG
>DAONAB010000120.1:0-8735 GCA_035400805.1 Nitrospira sp.
ATCCCAGTCCGCAACATCGTGCAGGCCCACTTGCCTGAGTAAGGCGGCACGCTGTTTCCGGAGGGCCTTGTCTGCCGGATCGGATTCAATGAGATCGCAGAGACATCCCATCGCATCGTACCAAAATCCCTTGACGGCACTAGCCACGACAGCTTCCCGGGTACAGGTCGTCATGGCCCCTAATATCGAACACTCGCTGAACTCACAACGCTCGATCATTCCGCCGGTGACGATATCCTGGGAGGGCGAGTCCGAGTCTTTCATCACCGAGATATACCATCGGTATTGAATGTTCGGTTGGAGCGCGAACCCGAGGTCTTCAAACTTGATGGTGTGAACGCCGGCTTGGTGAGGGGGCACGAGGGACCGTTCAACCAAGGCGTGAATGGAGCGTTCATCGATCAGGGTGAAGGTAATTGGCAAAGAGGTCTGCTTGGATAAAAACCAGTTCAATGCCGGATGTTGTTTAATGGTGATGCCGACATGATCGGGAACCAGCGCAGCGACGGCAGGATCCGCACCCTCGCCGCCACGCAAGCTTCCCCCCAATCGTGCACGGGGCGTCATGTTTTGCGGCGCATTGTACTGCGGGAGGTCAGGCTCTGCCGGTGCCTCTGCCGCCGTTGCCTCACCCAGTAACGCGGCGAAAAAGACTATGGCTCCAAATATCGGAGCGATGAAACACTGGCGCCAGATAGCCAAACGAGTGCCTTTTTTCTTCAACTCTCTCACAACCAATTATTCAACAACAGAAATGCAGCCCAATATGCTGGATGTTCATACACGCGATCCGAGAGCAGTTTCAACTGCGCGTGCTGCAACGCTCGCGCCTTCGAGATCGATGCGTCATGCAGTTGACGGTAAAATTCCGAGACCAGTTCCGATGACGCGTCGTCGTTGATGGACCAAAGGGTGGCCAGTGCACTTCGGGCCCCTGCCTTCACAGCAATGCCGGCGAGGCCGAGCGCGGCCCGGTCATCCCCACTGCCAGTTTGACAGGCGCTCAACGTCAGCAATTCAAGCGGTTCGCGCCGAAAGCGAAAGAGTCCGACCAGCTGTTCCAATTGCGTCATGTTCAGCCGAGCATCGAACGTGAGAAGGAACGACTGATTGACGTCCGGAGCAAACTGTCCATGGGTGGCGATATGCAGAATGCTATAGTGGCCGCTCTTTAATTCCTCTTCCAATCGGGGCGCCAAAAACTCGTGATCGATCAGCCGCTCTCCCTGAAACAGCGCATGAATGGAATCGAGCTCGTCAGCCACGTGCGGCAACGGTGGAAACCCTTGCACGGCTTGTGTCAGCCCGCTGGACAGCAAATGGACGTTGGCCCGATCAATCGGTTGAGGATCGGTCAGGTCGAGGCCGGGAGACATGGCTACGGCATATTGTTCGATCAGGAACCGATGTCCGTCGTGCAACGCTGACATCGGAATCGTGCGAAGCGATCCGTCGGGGACAAAAACCAAGGTATCCACATTGTGTCGACGCAGGTCCGGCGCAAGGGGCCGAATCAACCAGTCATACAATTGCTGCGCATGCGGCAGGTATTCACGCGTCGTGCGCTTTTCGAGTGTATGCCGGAAGCGACGCACTTCATCCGTCAGGGTCGTCGCCGTCACCGGGACGGAGTGTCGTGCCAGCCCATCAGGAAGACTCACGAGCAACTCCGTACGATCGCCGAAGACGATCGGATAGATGATGGCTGTGGAAGGAGAGAGGGTATCCAGTTTCGTGAGGCGAGCCTGCATCTGGTCTACGCAGTCGTCTCGAAAATAATCGCGCAGTTCGGCGGCCTTAAATGCTTCAATGACATCCCGAGCGGCGCGTAAATGTGGTTCAGCCTCCCGGGTGTCCGAGATCAGCGCCGCCCTCCGTAGAAGTAAGTCCGCCAATTCGAAATATAATGTCCGGATGGACGGCTGATTCAGATCTGGGGTTGTCTGAAGGGCGAAGGTCACTTCGCTTCGAATGGGATGCAGCGTCATGGCAGCTTCCTGATAGGCTGACAAGGCGTCGTCGAGGAGACCTAGACGATTCAGGAGCCGGCCGCTTTGCCATTGCCAACGGTACAACGATTCGGGTGCGCGGGCTGATTGGGCGGTGAAGACGGCTCGTCGCGTGAGGTGAAGGGCCTCAGCATAGCGGCGTTCGAGTTCATAGAGATGCCCAAGGTGGCCGTAGGCGTAGGAGGCGAGACGCGCATCGCCGGGTTTTTTGGTGACCTCGGTGGCTTCTTGTAACAGGGCTGCTGACCGCGTCAAGGCGGAGGCGCGAGATGGAGAATGCGCGAGGGCGAGGTCGCGATATCCCAAGGCCAGATTGACGAGTCCTTCGGCCTTGTCGTATGAGGCCACGCTTTCTGCAAGTTGTGCCGCCGCTTCATCTAAGCCAGGGATGACGGTATCGAATCGTGCGAGATGAATCGCCATCCTTCCTACGTTGACATGAGCACGAACGAAGAGCGAGAGGAGCCCCTCCTGTTTCGAACTGACCGCGCTTCTCTGGAATGCCTCCAGGGCTTCTTCTTGGCGACCTTGTAGGGCCAGGACAATGCCGAGATCATTCTGCAGTGAGGCGGTGAGTGCCTGGTACGCCTGTGTCTGCGCGATCCCAGACGCTTGAGTGATATAGTCTGCCGCGACCTCGTATTGATGGTTTGCGAGGTACGTCTTGCCTAATTCTGAGAGCGTGATGGCCAGCCAGTGAGGATCTTGCAGCCTGCGCGCCAGGTGCACGGCCAACTCTTGTTGCAGAAACGCCTGGTTCACATGCCCCAAGGTACGAGCAGCAAAGGCCGCCTGTGTGAGTGCGTGTATATGCTTCTTCGTTTCCCCTCTCTCGTCGTACATGTCCGCGGCGGCTTTCCATGCACGGAGTGCGTCCTCAAACGTACCTTCCCGGGCAGAGACTCGACCTCGTTCCATAAGGTCATCGGGCGACGGCGGATTGTCTGCAGCCAGAGAGAGCGTGCAGGTGAACAGGAGAACCAGGCTTACGTGGATAATCCTTGAGAGGTGCTGATGGCGCATCAAGGCTGCGTTGAACAGAGTGCGTCGATAGTGGTTCATCACAGCACCTGTACGACAAGTTGGAGATGAATGCCGTGGTCCTGCAAGTTGCCTTCGCCGCTCCGGACATGATTGAGTTGTTGCCCCCAATACACCTCGAAGCGGGCCCGCTCCTGAGGAAGGATCATCCAGCGTAATCCGGCCCCGATGCTGGCCAAGGTGTGCGGATCCGGGGTGTGGCCCTTCGCGTTCCAGGCATGGCCGAAATCCACGAAGGGGGCAAACTGTACGCGGTCTTCACCGGAGGCGAACCGCATTAAAGGAAACCGCGATTCGAATGACGCCAGCACCGCGTCATCCCGTACCAACGTATTCTCCCGGTACCCCCTTACGCTGAAGCGGCCCCCCACCGGCATTTGCTCAAGAGGAAACAGTCGGTCATTTGCCAACTGCGCCGCCACGCGCCCCAACAATTGAACCCCCCACCAGTCATCCAGCCGTTTGACGACCTGGGCCTGACCCAACCAGGACACGAACTGGCCATCGGGGAGAGGTCCACTATTGATCGTGGAGTTCAACACGTTCAGCCCGATGCTGACTCGCGATAAAGCGGCAAACACCAACGACGGAGAGCGATGGGTGTATTCCTGACTGAATCGCAGCGCACTGACAGTGGCCACTCCCGTCGCGGAAGACCCGGGAATAAACAGGGAAGGAAGGCCTGGGGCATCAAATGCAGACGTGGTTTTGAGATACAAATGCTCGCCGGTCAAGGTCAGCGCGACCTCATCGGTCACTGTACGATAGACGGGTTGCCGGAGAGCCAGCCCGATCACCTGGGAGTCTACATTCAAATCCAGGGAACGGAACGGATTCTCGACGACGAGAAAGGCATTTCGGCGATAGTAGGCACTCACAGTCGTCTCATACCTGTTGATGGGTATGCTGTAGGAGGTGTCGATGATGGGATTGACGCCGTGGGACCGCCCATAGGTAAACATGAATTGATCGCCGTGACCGGTCACGTTCTGGTGTGCTACGGTGGCCAGGCCCCGTTCGGCGCCAACTGTCGGCGTTTGATAGTTATTGAACTCCAGCCAGGCACGGAAAGGATTGGCATCTGTGACGCGTACGTTCAAGACGCTCTCGCCTCGGATGTCGCCGGGCTTGAGTTCCGCATTGATTCGTTCGATCCGAGAGTCTTGCTGGAGGAGTTGTATCCGTTCCTGAAGGGGATAGATGTTAAGAGGCGTCACGAGACCGCGCGCCACCCGGTCGTGGAGATACGTGCGTCGAAACCACTGATTGCCCTCGACGTCAATGCGCGCGAGTGTCCCCTCGACTATCTGAATAACGATTGTGCCGAACGTCACGTCCTGATCCGGGATGATCGCCCCGGATGTCAGGTAGCCTCTGTTCACATACAATAGCGTGAGGGCGAGCCGTACCTTCTCCAGATCTTCCGTGGTGAGCTCGCGATTGCGATAGGGTGCCGTCACTTCAGCGAGTTCAGCTTCAGAAAAGACCGTGCTGCCGGCCACATGGATGTCGTGCACGAACACTCGAAACGCGCCCAGCCGGTTGTCCGGCAGGGGCTGCGGGGTGGTCGGCACGTTGGGAAGAATCGAACTCGGTGGCTCTGTGGGTATCCCTTTGAAGTCGTCTTCGAGTAGCGCCGATGGTTTGGTCGATTTTCCGGTGGGATCAAAAACCGGCGGGAGCGGGGGGGGGATTTGAGCCAGGGCTTGGACGTTCATGAGGCAACAGCTCAGGACCACAATGTGACACAACCATTTCCACGTAAAGATTCGCAAAGCCAAGTGTGTTACCAGTGCGCCGGCGCGCCAGCATGATCCGCTATGAGCGACAACCTGTTCTCAAGGCGGTCACGCGTGATCGGGGCTGGGAGTCCGGATGCTCCTCTGCCAGCTCCGCCCCGGTCTCTTCGTGCTCCCCCGCATCGTGATTCGTGCTCACGATCGGCCGAACGCCCTGATCGTCGGCTTCAAAAGGCATCATACTCAACGGGCTCATCAGCCATCCGCCCGGTTCGGCAGGTAGTCTATCCCGTCCGGAGACGACGAGACTGCTGAGTGAGCCCACTGTCTGGGCCGCACAGCGTTGAGTGAACAGCGGCTGGACCGACAGTGGTCGCTGCGGCAGCATCGCCAGGGTTCCGCTCAGACTCGAGACGGGCGATTGGATGGTAACATTGCCGTTCAAACCGAATTCCGACGACGCACTGACGGCGCTGGTCTGATCAGCCAGAAATGTTCCTGCGATGATGCGAATATTACCTCCTGTTCCCTGTACCGCTTGCGCGAGCACCTGGCTGTTCTGTAGCGTGACGACCGCCGGGTCCAGAGTGATATTTCCGCCGGATGAATTAGGTCCGCCCAGGACGGACGTGCTAATGCGGCTGTTCACGAGTCGAATCGAATCGGTGGCCTGGATGAAGATGTTGCCGCCACTGGCGTGGATCGATTCGGTGGTCACAGACGCGTTCTGGCTCAGGAATGCGGACCCGGCATTGATGGTGACATTGCCGGCATTGGCCGATCCCGAATTGCTGGCTGAAATTGCCGCACCGTCTCCTAACGTCACAGGGCCTTGAACATTCATCACGATATTGCCACCGGTCTGTGTGCCGCGAGAGAAAGCCGAAAGCCCGCCACCTTGCACCAAAAGGCTTCCGGCCGAGAGGCTAATGTTGCCGCCTTGCTCTTGCAACCCGGCAGAGGCCGGCCGGACATCCGTGACAGTTGCGGAGACGGTGGTGTCATGCAGCACGAGCGGGCCGCGAGAGATCATCTCAATTTTGCCTCCCAGGGCATCGCTATGGGTATCGGTGAAGATGGCTGTGCTATCGAGTTGGATGGATGAGGCGGGCCGGTGCGGCGTCCCTTCCGGCATGGCGACACTCTCGCCTGCAATGCTGATCCTGCCAGCCCCCCCGCTTCCCGTGCTGCTGCTCGAAAGAACCACGCGCGTGGGGTCGGCGGCATCTAGGACGCGCGGGGCATCAAACGTCCCTCCCGGACCAGTTCCCCTGTGGGTCGTCAACTCGTCCGCGAGCAGCTCGATGCGACTTGCGATACGACTGCCGGTCGTTGGAGCGATAATTCCGCCGCCGGTAATGTCGAGCGTCTTCGCTGAAATTAAGACGCTTCCCTGTACGTCTCGGCCGTCGGCAATCACTCGCCCGCGCTCCCCGGCGCCTGGGATATCAATCAATTGCCCATCCAGCGTACGCGAGTTCGACACATCGTTGACCTGGGAGTTGAGGATGGAATGGTTCAACGTCACGTGGTCGGCACGGAGGCGTAGGTATCCAGGGATGCCAAAATGTGGAGATTCGACGGTTATTTGAGAATTATTAAGAGTTATCGACCTCGTCGGAGAATCGGGGTAATCCGGCTCCCATATTGCTCCGAACGAGAAATAGTGATCTCCGATGATCTTTGTGAGCCCGGCCTGGGCTCTGCCCTTGCCGCTATTAATGATGGCGGAATTATCGGCAGTGAATGAATTGCCGACTCGGAACCAAATCTCTCCTGCGCTGGGGCCCCCTAGACATAAGGGGCAAGAGCCGATATCCGAGACATTTGCGTCCGCCCGTATGCTGCTATCTTTTAACGTGACATCATGCGCCAGGATGTCAATCCGACTGAAGCCTTGGTTGCGCACAAGTTCGCCGCTGGGTTTAGGGCCATCAATTTGAAAATCCTGCGTCGCGACCGAGATCGTGGCATCGGTGAGCGCGATCTGGCTCTGAGCTCTAACGACCACCTGGCCGCCTGGCGCGTTACCCACGGCTTCTGACCGAATATCTGTCCCCCGGAGGTCTATATTTCTGGCCAATTGATAGGTAATGGCCACGGTAGGAAGTGAATCGGGTTTGACAATGGGGACATAAAAATGAGTTTCCGCCGGGGTGATTCCTGGAATGCCTTGTATGGTAATGTCACCGGCCTGCCCCCCCACGCATCTAGTTCCGCAGTTACTGCTACTCGAAAGAAGCACGCGTCCTTGAGGTCCGGCTTCCGAATATAGCGTCCCAACATTCAAGGCGATTGAGCCTGCATCGGCTCCTCCGGTAGTGTCCGTCTTGAGGATGGTACCGTTCCTGAGTTCGATATGCTCTGAGCTGATATCGATGTGGGCTGGTGCTACGGCTGGTTGCGCGGTATGGGGCACAGTAGTCAGAATCTGGGTATTGCTCAGGAACACCGCGTCCGATGCTGTTTTCCCATTACCCACAATCGTGATGCTCCCGGGTCCGCCGAGCCCTGTACTGGTACTGGCAATGGTGACTGACTCAGCGCCGGGGAGAGGGGTTGCGTTATGATCGACATTACTGCTCAAGGTACCCACTTCAAAGGCGATATTTCCCGCTGTTCCGTTGACCGTCGAAGTCAGGACAGTCGCGCCATGCGACAATGCCGCTTCCTCCGCCTGGATGGAGATATCCCCACTCGCGGGGGCAGACGCCACGGAGCCCGGCGTGGTGGACGTCGAGACGGCTTCAAGGCGGGCATCCTCCATGGCGAATTGTCCGGCGCGAATCACAATGCGCCCTGCAGCATTGCCGCTTGTCCTGAGCGTCGTTCCTTGTGAGAGGGAGACAGAGCCTAACCCCGTGAAGCCAGCCAATGACGGGTCAGAGAAATGTCCTGTCGAACTGCTCGTGTGTACTTCGCCGGCCGACCCGGTCGCGACCAGATTGATCTGCCCGCCTGGTGCCGAGAGACGCGCTGCCTGGGCCGAATCCTCCGGTGACATCCCGTTCCCGATGTTGATGTTGCCGCCTATGAGCGAGATGGCGTGTCCTTCCGCGAGAGCTAGTTGGCTGCCCTGTACGACAATGGCGGCCTGGTTCGATCCCAGAAATCCAAATGCGGCGACCGGTGCGCTGGAGATCGCCGTGTCCTGCGGTCCTGCAATGGCATTGAACCGTGCCCCGTCTCCCAAGCGGAGATAATCCGCTGTCGTGAACGTCACAGCGCCTCCGACATTCAGCGAGGCGCCGGGGCCGAAGACGATGCCCGCGGGGTTCATCACAAACAGGTTGGCGGTGCCGAAGCCCATCGTTTGGATCGTGCCGAAAATGTTGGACGGGTTCCCGCCGGTGACGCGGCTCAGAATATTTACAGTGGGCAGTCCCGCATCATTGAGAAAGTTGGCGATGTGATTCGCAGGGACGCCGAATTCGCCGAAGCTATGGAAGAGGTTCGGACCATTCCCCGGGCGTGTGCCACCGGTGATCTCGAAGGTCGTGGCGCGTTTGGTGACGGTGGTATTCAGCCCCGATGAGGTGATGGGCGAAGAAGCTTGAGCGTGGCACCAAGCTGGCACGCAGAGGTGAATGACCCCGCAGGCGAGCAACGCGGTTGCGAGAAGGCGGTCGTTCGCAGGCTTGGCGCGTAATCGTCTGCTCACCATAGAAGTCTTTTGATGGCCCACACCTCGTGGTTGTGGTCGGAATTCCACAACGGTCGAAGGAATGAGTGCGGTCTGCTGGAATATCTGACTAGGTTGATTCAGCCATGGCAGCAATCGCCTCTCTTCAGACTCGTGCGTGTTGCCTGTGAGACTATCCAATCGGGGGAGTATCCGTCCCGTACAACCGGACCGAATCCTCGCTTCCCCTACCGTGGCGGCCAAGGTTCTGCATCATAAGGCCACTAGCCGGTTGGCGTAAAGCCTTCCAGCGGACCTGTGTCG
>DAONAB010000121.1:0-8715 GCA_035400805.1 Nitrospira sp.
CACAGGAGGCGTATGATAGGTAAAGGAGGGAGGGATGTCAAGCATGAACTCTCTCCCCTTTGCCACTGCCTCCGCGCCGTTGTTTCATGAATTGGCATGATGAATTGACGTTTCGACACTTCTAGCACGCGACGAATTTAATGATGAATACTGCCCGCGGAAAGATTTCTCCCCGGAATGACTTTAATGGCAATGCGGTCATTAACGGTCTTACAAATTTGCTCACACATCCCACATCCAACACAGCGTTCCTGCTCCACGTCAAGACGAAGCGCATGAAAGTCCATAGACAGTGCCTCGACGGGACACTTCGACACGCAGGCGTGGCACCCCTGACCAGCCGTACAGACCCGATGGGACACCGTCGCAATGCCCATTCGCACCTCAATCGTATCCGCAACGGGTAGAAGCGCGTCTGTTGCGCAGGCGGTAATGCAGGGGAAATCCTCGCAGAGCTCACAGGCCACTTGATTGGCAAAAATCACCGGAGTTCCGTTCGAAAGATCACTGACGATCGCCCCCGGTGGACAGGCCTTAATGCAATCGCTACAGCGCGTGCAGCGTTCGAGAAAGGTGGCTTCATCGACCGCGCCAGGAGGGCGCAACCAATCTGTCCGGACGGGAGCTGCCGGCTGTTCGCGAGGGGCATCCTTATGGATAGAAAATTCCCTCGCCGCCTTGGCCACCGAGACCACGGAATCTTTCAGGAAATCACGACGCCCGTATTTGGGATCACCGGCCACGTTGCTCCCCGACTACATGACACCGTCGGCACGCAACTTATAGACTTCTACGCAACGGTCACAGGCGCCATACTCGACGTCCCAGCCTGGATGGTTTTCACGGATGAAGTCTAAAATGTATGGCTCCAGCTTCGTCTCCATATCCTCCACCCAGGTGTACGTCGGAAACCGGCACAAGGGGCAAGGGAACCCCGGCATCAACATGACCTTGTTTTGAGTTTCCGGGATTTCTCCCCCTTCGACATCGACGGCGCGATCCAAAATCCGAAGGGTATCGGTCGCCATTTCAACCAGCTCCGAATGGGTAAAGTAGCTCGTCTGCCACAACCCCTCGAACACCGATTTCAATTGAGCCGGTGGAATTTTGCGATACCAGGAACGGAACTCCTTGAACCGATCCTCCTTTTGCAGCATCGGCTCTTTCCCTAGGGCAATCAGACGACTATCGACACTGATATTCCAGAGGATGCGGTAGCGGTGCAGAATGAGGGTTTCCTCGCCGGGGTTCTGCCCGACCCTGGTGTCAGGATCGTACCCAAACGCCGGATCAAGCATATCGTTGATGTGCATGAGTTCGTGACGACAATAGCGAGTCAGCGCGGGATCATAGAAGCGGCGTGGAATCAGCTTAATGCCGACCCCCTTGAGTCCCTTTTCCTCGAATTGCTTCGCCAGATCGTGCTCGACGGATCCCCATTTACGAAGAACGTCGACACCCTCCTGATCCTCCTTCAGCACACCCTTGACCAACACGACTCCTACTCGCGCCTTGAGGTCGGGAAATTCGTTGAAGGCATCACGGATGATATCGGAAAATCCCCAGATCCCGAATAAGTATTGATACAGCTTCTTGAACTCCGCTTCACGATCATCCAGCGTGAATTTCTCATAGATCGGATCGGCCAGTTCGTGAAATTCCTTATAGTAGGTCGGGTCCCCTTCCCGCTCGGTTTTTTCAATAAACGAGTCGATGACTTCCTGCAGTAAGGCCGGCTGAAATCGAATTTCCATGGACGGCTTGGATACTTCTACTTCGGTAGTCATAAGACCTCACATTTTCCGTTACAGTGAAGGGAGAAACCATGCGTAAGCACTGTGCTTGACTTGCTCACGGTCCTTCTCTTACGATCCTCAAAACGACCGCCGATTATACAAACCCCTCGGCGTTTTTTGCAAACCGCGGAGGGCAAGCGGGAGCCAGCTGGCCCCCGCTCACACCAGGGACGAGGCACAGACTTTTTATGAGCAACTCAACGACCACGCCCCCGACAATTCCTTCCGCAGCACCCACGCCCACACATGGGGGAAGTGCCCAGGCACCGGCTATCGACCATTTAGAGTATTGGAGAACGGGACTTCGAGAACTGAAGACCTTCCGCGGACATTCGCATGGCGTGTGGACGGTTGCATATGCCCCAGACGGCCAGACGATCGTCAGTGGCGGCGTGGATCGCTACGTCCGCATTTGGGATATTGAAACCGGACGGCTCCTGCGCTCGTTGCGTGGCCACACGGCCGACATTCGAGCCCTGGTCTTTACGCCGGACGGCCGGACGCTGGCCTCAGGCAGCGAAGACCGGACGATTCGGCTCTGGAATCCGAAAACCGGAGAGCCGACTAAGCTGTTATTTACCCGCTATGATCACAACGTGTGCAGTTTGTCGCTGTCCCCCGATGGCCTCATGCTGGCGCGGGGCAGCCACAACAAGGACATCAAGATCTGGGAAGTCACAACCGGAACCGACCTCATGACCCTGCTGGGCAAGGATCAATATGATCACCATTGGTCGGTCTGTGTGGCATTCTCACCGGACGGCGTACATCTCGCCAGCGGATCCGACATCGGAAAAATTCGCATCTGGGAAGTGCTGCCGAGCGGAGAAGAGAAAATCCTCCACAACGGGCATTGGGAGGAAACGGCTGAAGATTCGACGGAAACCCGCGGCTTCTTTATCGAAGACGACGGCGGATTTCAAAAACCGATGGAGTTCTGGATCGGGGCGATGACCTTTACGCCCGATGCCAAGATCCTGATTACCGGCAGTCGTGACAACACGATTCGATTCTTTGAAATGCCGACGATGAACGAACTCCGCGTCCTGCGCGGACACAATGGCTGGGTGCGATCCCTGACCGTGTCGCCCGACGGCAAAGTCCTGATCAGCGCCGGCGACGACAGCACTATTCGTTTCTGGGACATTGCCACAGGACGGAACTTCCGAACCGACAAAACCCATACGGGCGCGGTGCGCGGAGTCGCCCTCTCGCCCGATGGATTACGACTGGCCAGCGCGTCCTGGGATCGCACAGTGAAGCTGTGGGAAGGCGGGCAAGAGCCGGCGGAGTAGGTTACTCGTCTCTCTCCTCCGCCTCGCCCTTGGCGGAGGAGATGCCGTACCGCTTACACTTGTCCCACAGGGCTTTCCTGGATAATCCCAACACCGCCGCTGCGGTCGTGCGGCTACCATCCACCTGCTTCAGCACCGTTTCAATATAGTCTTTCTCAAAGGCTTCCCGTGCCGTGGCCAACGTGGCGGCAGTTTGCACATCAGGCTCTCCAGTCTTCGCCGACAGGCCCTCCGCGCAAAACCCACAGGTCGACTGAGGCGCACCCCCGAGATAGGGACAGGTTTGAAACCCGCACAGGTCCCAGGGCTCCAGAGGCTCCCCGTTTCTGCCCACTGCCACGGCCCGCTCCACCATCTTCTCCAATTCGCCGACATTCCCTGGAAAAGAATAGTGTAGAAGCACGTCGCAACTGGGCTGGGAAAATCCCTTGAGGGACCTATTGAGACGTTCTGACGTGACCTCCAGCACATGCTCGGCAATGACCAGGACATCCTCCCGTCGCTCACGTAACGGCGGCACCATGATCTGCACAGCGGACAGCCATTCGCAGAGATCCTGGCGAAACCGTCCCTGTCCCACCGCCTCCCTCAAGTCCTGCCGCGAGGCGCAAAGAATTCGAACATCGAGTTCAATCGATTCACGCCCTCCGACGCGTTCAAACTTCCGCGCCTGAAGTACGCGCCATAACTTCCCCTGAAGGATAGGAGACAGCGCCTCCACATCGTCCAGCAGCAGCGTTCCCTTATGCGCGAGTTCGACACGGCCTCGTCGTTGCCGTGACGCGCCGGCTAATGCCCCCTTTTCATGACCGAAGAGTTCCGCCTCCAGCACATGATCGGGAAGATCCGCGCAACACAGTTTGATCAAGGGCTGATCCCGCCGGGGGCTGTTCAAGTGGATGGTATGCGCAACCAGTTCCTTACCGGTTCCACGTTCCCCGACGAGAGACACCGGAGAATCAGTGGCCGCAATCAGCTTGATCTTCTCCAGCAGCGCTCGCATGTGATGATTGCGCCCGTGGATGCCGCCGAAACTGAACCGATCCTCCAGCACTTCTTTCAATTCGAGGTTTTCCCGCCGCAGTCCGATAATTTTGCCGACGCGTTCGACGATCAGCAGCAACTCGTCCATCTGAAATGGTTTGGTAATGTAATCGTAGGCGCCCAGCTTGATGGCCCCCACCGCCGTATCCACCGACCCGTGAGCCGTGATCAAAATGACTTCGGTCGTGGGGCTACGTTCTTTACAGGCTTTCAGAATCGTCAACCCATCGGCGCCGGGAAGACGCAAGTCGGTGATGACAATATCGAACTGCCGTGTGCTGAGAACGGCCAGCCCTTCTGTGCCGGTCGCCGCAGCCATGACCTCGCAGCCAACCTCCTCCAACGCATCCAGCATAGAGAGCCGCATCAACGGTTCATCATCGACAATGAAAATCTTGAGCCCCTTCACGAAAACCTCCCAATGGCATAGCGTTCTGTCGAGAGCGGAATCGACACCGTAAAGGTTGTTCCCTTCCCGACTTCGCTCTCGACCCCAATCCGTCCACCATGCCGCTCGACAATGCCTAAGCTGACCGACAATCCGAGTCCGGTGCCCTCACCCTCGTTTTTAGTGGTAAAAAAGGGATCGAAAATCCGCGGCAACACAGCCGTGGAAATGCCACACCCGGAATCCTGGACACGAACCAGACACTGATCGTCTTCCACCGTCGTGCGAATGCTCAGGACGCCGCCGTTTCGCATCGCCTGAATGGCATTTAAGACCAGATTCATCAACACCTGCTCCATCATATGCCGATCAATCATGAGTTCCGGCATGCCGACGGCTAAGTCCGTCTCCAGCTGCACCCGATGAGGGATGAACAAGTGGTCGGTTAACAGCAACACGCGATTTACCACCTGGTTGATATCCGCCAGCGCCAGCTCCGGATTGTGCTGTTGGGAAAAGTCGAGGAGCTGCCGAACGATTCGCTGCACGCGACGCAATCCATCTTCCATCGACGCGAGATATTCTTCCTGGCGTGACGGAGACAGAGTACCCTTTCGCATATTGTAGAGACAGTTCAGGATGCCACCCAACGGGTTGTTGATCTCATGGGCCACTCCTGCCGCCAACTTCCCCACTGACGCCAGCTTCTCAGAGTTTCTGATTTGCTGCTCAAGTTTCTTCGTGTCGGTCATGTCGCGAGCAATGCCCAGGACGCCCAAAATCTCTCCGTCGACTCCATGCAGCGGCGACACACTGACCATAACGGAACGGGGCTCGCCGGATTTCGTCAGGACCTCGACCTCATAGACCTGCTTCACGCCGATATCCAGCGTCGATTTCAACCGGCGACCACGATGCCGCTTTGAGAGCAGTCCCAAATAGGGCCGTCCCAATAGATCTTCCTTGGCATAGCCCCACGCCAATACCTTGCTGTTCACATAGGTAAAGCACTGCTCGCTATCGAGGGTATAAATGACGTCGTTGGCGTTTTCCAGCAGGTTCTCAAGATACTGCTTGGTCTCTTCGATCTCGCGAGTGCGCTCGCTGACCTTCGCTTCCAGCTCCTGTTGATAGGTGTGCATCTGGCGTTCAAGACGTTTTCGATCGGTGATATCACGCAACTGCACCATCACCCACGTATGATCGCTGCCACGGACCAGGATCACATCCATCTCCACAGGCGTTTCCTTGCCGGCGGCATCGCGCACGGTGATTTCCTGCGTGGGCACCTGACGTTCACCGGAGTGGATCTTCGCCAGCAGTGAGCGCATTTCTTCGTGATGAGCCGGCAGGATCACATCGAGAATACTGCTCCCGACTACTTGTTCCTCGGAATACCCCAGCGCCTGCTCTTCACGTTTGTTGACGGCCACGATCACACCGTCTTCCCCCACCATAAAGACAGAATCAGCCACCAGGTCGAAGAGCGCCTTATACCGCTCCTGCGAGGCCACCAGCTGTTGGGTCCGCTCATTGACGGCCTGTTCAAGACGCGTGGTATAGCGATGAATTTGCTCTTCCAGTAGACGCCGCTCTGTCACATCACGGACGAAGGCGCGAGAGTGGACGAGTCCTCCGCCAATCTCGAACAATGCCGTCGAGTGGATTTCCACGTCGATCGGATGCCCGTCTGCCGCCACAAACACCGTCTCAATGGTACTGCGCCCCTGCGCGACGAGGCGCTCCAGATAGGCCAACACCTCGGTCTCGCGCCCTTGAGGAACCAGATCCCAGAGATGCATCTGGAGCATCTCCTCCAGCGTATAGCCCAGCTTGTCCAGCCCGGTTTTATTCACATGCACGAATTGCCCGGCCTTATTCAGCTGATAGATCATTTCCGGAGAATGCTCGATGAGATCGCGATACCGCGCCTCCAACCGGCGAACATCTTCCATGCGATGCTCGATCTGCTCAAACGACACGCGCAGGTTCGCCGCCATTTTGTTGAACGCATCGGCGAGTTGTTCGATTTCATCACCGGTCTTGAGATCTAGTTGCTGATCCAAGCGGCCGCTGCCGATTTTCTGCACGCCCTCCTGTAACAGGCTGATCGGACGTGCAATACGCCGGGCGACGGTCAGACCGGTGAGGACCAGCACCGCAAAGACTCCGAGCCCATATACGGTCACCTGCACCACGAGCCGCGAGAGAGGAGCGTAGGATTCCGCGGGATCCTGCCGCACAAACGTCACCCACCGTTTGCCACCCAAACTTTCCGTCGTGAGATCAGCACCCAGGCGAACCGGTGCAAAACCGACGATCGAATTCTTTCCACCATGCGAATCATTCTCCGCGGTTGTCCAGCCGGCAGCACTCGAGTTGATCGCCCCGATCAACTCGGGTCTGACCACATGTTCTTCGGGAGACAAGATCGGACAGATAATCGGCGCGCCGTCTGAATTGAACAACATGGCATGCCCGGTCTGGCCCACCGTGGCCTCAGAGACGGAGTGAAACAGCGTATCCCGACGCAACAGCACCGTCACTGCGCCGATAGTCGTATGTTGCTCGTCATCGACGATCGGCGCCGACACGTTGACCACATGCGTGCCGAAGGCAGGATCAAAGAAGATATCACTGACAAATACCTTCCCCATTCCTCGCTTCATGAAGGCCTGCCACCAGGCCGTCTTGCCATAATAATATTCGACCTGTGGAATGGAGCTGACCACCAGCGCGCCGCGGTTGTCGGTCACGAAGATACCCACATAGTCCGCTTTTCGGATATCGTGCCATCGGATCAAGTAATTGGTCACGATGCGATTGATGAACAGCGGAAACTCGCTTTGCTTGTCCCGCTGCCGCCACCGCTGCTGCCAGGCTTTGATCATCGACTGGACGGTCTTTTCGTCTTTGTCCAGATACGTGCGGTTGGATTCGGTGACTGAGGTGCGGAGAAACGGGGTCGCGGCGAGCTGCTGCGCTTCGTTCATTCCACGCGTGACCTGCATCTCGATCCGCCGGGCGGCCTCGACGGCCACTTCTTTGAAATTGGCCCCGATCGTTTCGCGCAAAGCCCGGCGCTCTTCGAGGTAGGTCAATAGAAGAGAAAGGCCCAACGGCAGGAGGCCAACCATCACAATGGCTGTGATGATTTTCCGCTGGAGGCTGTGTGACCGGCTCCAGAACAGCATGCGTGCGGATACCCCGACTAATGGCCCTGTCGCAACAGGAGGTGGGGCCCTAGGCCTGGCTCCAAGGAGCCCAGGCCTAGCGACGCTTGAGTAGGCTCCCCGCGCTGCCGGGCCACAGCAGCAACAGCGGGCTTGCCACGAAAATGGACGAATAGGTTCCGAACATGACGCCGCCGAGCAAGGCCAGCGAGAAATCATGCAAGACCTCGGCACCGGCCAGCACCAGCGGAATGAGCACGATCACCACGGTCAAGCTGGTGACGATGGTGCGACTGAGCACCTGGTTGATGGCCTGGTTGATGATCGTCTCTTCATCTTCACGCCGGCGCGTGCGGAGATTCTCGCGAATGCGGTCGAACACGACCACCGTATCAGTCAACGAGTACCCAGCCAGCGTCAGCAGAGCGGTAACGACCAACAAGGTGATTTCTTTGTCCAAAATGTAAAAAACGCCCAACACTGCCAGGACATCGTGGAACGTCGCCAACGCCGCCGCGACGCCGAATCGCAACTCAAACCGGACCGCAATGTAGAGCACGATCCCGACAAACGAGATCAACACGGCAATCATCGCGTCTTCTTGGAGCTTCTTTCCAATCGTCGGGCCGATCTCCATGCTGGAATCCACCACGAACTTGTTGCCGGGAAATTCCTTGCTGAACACCGCCATGACCCGTTCCGCCACCTTCTCCTCGATGGTCGTCGAGGCTTTCACGCGGATGAGCAACTTATTGTCCTGCGTGAACTCCTGCAACTCGGCCGATCCGAGACCGTTCGATTCCAACGCACGACGAGCTTCATCGATTTTGATCGATTGGTCGAATTTGAGCTGCACCGCCGTTCCGCCCGCAAAATCGATTCCGAGATTCGCCGCGCCACGCGCGATTTGAAGCACCGCGATAATCCCCAGGAAGGCCAGGATGCCGGACAGCGCAAACGAGATGGTACGCTTCCCCATAAAATCGATATTCGTCTTTCCCAAAATCTCGAACATACCG
>DAONAB010000122.1:0-8713 GCA_035400805.1 Nitrospira sp.
AGGAAAGATTCACCGTAGCTCCTCGAACAAGATTTGGAAGGGAGGGGGCCTTTAGGATCATAACTGTCGGCAGCATGGAGGATTTTAGGAAAGGTCAGGATATACTGCTGGATGCTATGGCAAGTTGTGTGTCGAATGGGCTTGATGTCCGGCTTTCCGTAGTTGGTAGTGGCCGTATCCAGGGATCTTTGGAAGCAAGAGCGAGGGATTTAGGTCTGAAGTTGCTGGTGAATTTCACGGGGCAATTGTCGCCGGAACGGGTTGTTGCGGAACTTGACCGGTCCGACCTCTTTGTTTTGGCCTCGCGAGGGGAAGGGTTGCCGCGGGCGTTGTTGGAGGGAATGGCACGTGGTTTACCGGCGATCGGTTCCCATGTCGGTGGCTTTCCAGAGGTGTTGCCCGCATCTGACTTGGTCCGGCCAGGAGATGTCGCCGCCCTCGCAAACAAGCTCTGGGACATATTTCTGGATGTTGGCCGAATGAGAGATATGTCGGCACGAAATCTCGTGAAGGCTCGAGAATACCATCAGGAAGTTCTCTGCAAGCGAAGGGTTGAATTCTATCGTGCGATCAGGCAGCGGACGGAAGCCTGGCTCGTGAAGGCCTAGGATAGCCTCAGCACTGAACTGTCCGCATGGCAAACATGCGCATTGTGTTAATTACGAATGATGATTTTTCCATGTGGCATTTCTGGAGGGGACTCATCCGCACTCTGAAAGCTCGGTCTGTCGACGTGCTCGTCGTGACTCCAGACGGTCCCTTTGTTCCTGCGCTTCTTGGAATTGGAGCGCGACATCGGGCTGTCAGATTGAAGCGGTTCATGAGTCCCTGGAGTGACATGTGGTTTTGTGTCGGGTTGTATCGTCTTTTCAAGGCTGAACAAGTCGATCTTGTATGCAACATCACCGTGAAGCCCAACGTGTATGGTGCCATCGTAGGGAAATTGGCCGGGGTGCAGAGAATCGTGGGCATGGTCGAAGGGCTGGGGTATGGCTTTAACGAAGGCCGGGCATGGCAGGGGAAAGTGAGGGTTGGTGCCGTAAAGATGCTCTATGGGCTAGCAGGTCGTCTATCAGACCGAATGGGATTTGCCAATCCAGATGACTGCGCCACGTTCCTCTCACTGGGTCTCATTTCGAAGCGGAAGGCAGTCGTTTTTCGAAGCATGATCGGGATAAATACCCAAGAGTTCTGCCGAAGCAGCACGGAAAATGTCGGCGACCACAATACCGTCCATACCAGGCCCCTTTCCATCGTCATGGTTGTTGCTCGCGTGGTATCGAGTAAGGGCGTTCACGAATTTGTGCAAGCAAGTCAGATAGCAAAGGGTTGGTCCAGGAAAGTGCAGTTCAGGCTGGTTGGCCCTCTTGATCCAGAGGCTGAGGATGCGATTGACGAAGCTTACCTTAGGGCAATGGTGTGTAAGACATTTCAGTGGGTCGGATTTACCAACGATATTCGTAGCGTATGGGATTCCGCTGATATTGCTGTATTGCCATCCTATTATCGGGAAGGGGTCCCGCGTAGCCTGTTGGAAGCTATGGCGATGGGCACCCCGATAGTGACAACGGACAACGTCGGATGCAGAGAGGTCGTGGAGGAGGGGAAAAATGGCTTCCTGGTTCAGCCGCGAGACTCCGCCGGGCTTGCGGCTGCGATCGAGAAATTGGTATCGGATGATGAGCGGAGGAGGCTGTTCGGCGAACGATCTCGACAGAAGGCTGTGGCTGAGTTTGATGAAGTGGCGATCATTAAGAGGATCATGACGGAGCTCTATCAAATTGAGCCATGAACGCAGGTGCGGCATGCAATAACTTGCCACTCTACCCACTCGAGCACTTGAAGCCGAGCAGCCTTGGCGTACATACTAGACGAATTTTGAGATAGTGAAACGCGCGTCATCCGGCGATAGGTTAGCGTCGGCGAGGTGAGGAAAGTCTCTCTAGGGATCAGCAATGCGGGCCTATTAATGAAGCGATGTTTTGATTTTCTGTGGGCATTGCTTGGGTTGATGCTGATGTGGCCTGCATTACTCGTGTTTGGGCTATTCGTTAAGATCGAGGATCATGGTCCGGTCTTCTACCGTGGGGAGCGTGTCGGCCTGGGCGGCAGACCCTTCCGAATTCTCAAATTTCGCACAATGCGGCCAGATGCCGAACGAAATGGCGTGAGCTCGACCGCGAACGATGACCCGCGGGTGACTCGTATCGGCACCGTGCTGCGCCGCTACAAACTGGATGAGCTGCCGCAGCTCTGGAATGTGTTGTGTGGCGAAATGAGCATGGTCGGACCGCGACCCGAGCTGCAACGGTTTGTGGATTTGTATACCGAAGAAGAAAAGGCGATTCTCAACGTGCGACCAGGTCTGACCGATTGGGCCAGCTTATGGAACATCGATGAGGGGGCTATTCTTGAGGGAAGCGTCGATCCTGACCAGGCCTATTGTGAGCTGATCAGACCGAGAAAGCTTCGTCTTCAACTCGCCTATGTGCGACAGGCCGGTTTCTGGACAGATCTCGGTATCCTGTGTCAGACCGTTGGGGCGGTTCTCTTCCGTATGAAACTTCGCGAGGCACGGGCACCGGAGTTGGGAGCATGAACTGTCAGAAAAGCGGGGCGATCTCGTGCTCGCGGGAACAATTGATGTCGTTTCTCTATGGCATGCAGCGTATCCGGCGTGCGGAGGAACGCATCGGGGAACTCGTCGCGAGCCGAGAGGTCCGGACACCTTGTCACCTTTCGATCGGACAGGAAGCCATTCCCGTTGGTGTCTGCGCGGCGCTCAATGAGGATGATACGGTCTGGGGCGGCCATCGTTCGCACGGCCATTATCTGGCGAAGGGTGGAGATCTCAACGCGATGATGGCGGAGATTTTTGGGAAAGCGACTGGTTGCGCTCGCGGGCGTGGCGGGTCGATGCATCTGGTGGCTCCGGCACAGGGTATTTTCGGGACCGTTCCATTGGTCGCGGCCACTATTCCGTTGGCGGTGGGGGCTGCGCTCTCGGGCAAGCTGCGTGGGACTCATCAGGTCGCAGTGGCATTTTTCGGCGATGGGGCAACCGACGAGGGGCATTTCCACGAATCGCTCAATCTGGCGGCACTCTATCGTCTACCGGTTCTGTTCGTCTGTGAAAACAATCTGTACTCCACGCATCTGACGTTGAAGGAGCGGCGAGTGAAGGACAATATCGTGGAGAGTGCGGCTCTCCATGGGCTGGCGGGTGTGACGGTGGATGGCAACGACGTGACGGCTGTCTATCAGGCCGCGCAACAGGCCGTGCACCTTGCCAGGATCGGGGAAGGGCCAACCTTGCTGGAGTGTCGGACCTATCGATGGCGCGGGCATGTTGGGCCGGCGGCCGATCTCGAGGTCGGCGCGGATCGGCGGCGTGAGTTGGATGAGTGGCAGCGCCATGATCCAATCGCGCAGTGCCGGGCGTTGCTCTGTACCCGCGGGGTGTCCTCCGACTCGGTGGATAGCGTCGCTGCGAAGGTGCGGGAGGAGATTGAGGCGGCCGTGAGGTTCGCGCGCCAATCGCCCGACCCGGATGAGAGCGAATTGCTGCAGCACGTATATGCCGTACGGAGAGGGTGCTAGGCGCATGCGCATCTTGACCTACGCGCAAGCCATCCGTGAGGCCCATGCGCAACTCCTTGCGGAAGATCCGCGCGTGTTTCTCATCGGACAAGGTGTCCGGAATCCCTGGTATGCGGGAACGAGCCTGCAGGATCTCGACAAAGAGTTCGGTCGGGACCGCGTGATTGATTCCCCGGTGTCTGAGAATGCCACGACTGGGGCGGCGATTGGGGCGGCGATCACGGGCATGCGCCCCATCCTCTTTCATCCTCGCATGGATTTTATGTTGTTAGCGGCGGATCCCATCATGAACCAGGCGGCGAATTGGTCCTATCTATTCGCCGGTCAGGTTGCGGTGCCGGTCGTGATACGCGCCGTCATCAATCGGGGAGGCGAGCAGGGGGCACAGCATTCACAGGCGTTACAGGCGCTATTCGCGCATGTTCCCGGATTGAAGGTCGTCATGCCTGCCACGCCCTATGACGCGAAGGGCTTGCTCATTGCCGCCGTCAGGGACGGGAATCCGGTGCTCTACCTCGACGATCGCTGGCTGTATGAATCGGAGGGGGATGTTCCGGAAGGTCTCTACGAGGTGCCGATCGGGTCGGCGGCGGTCCGCCGTAGCGGAAAAGATGTGACGATCGTCGCGACGTCGTACATGGCGGCTGAGGCGGTGAAGGCTGCAGAGACGCTGGCACAACGGGGCATCGACGTGGAGTTGATCGATTTGCGGACGATTAAACCCTGGGATCGTGACCTTGTGTATTCTTCCGTGGGAAAAACAGGTCGGTTGGTCATCGCCGATGCGGCATGGATGAGCGGTGGGATCGCGGCGGACATTGCGGCTGCGGTCGCCGGCGACATCTTTCATGCGTTGAAGGCTCCGATCGGCCGCGTCTGCCTCCCGGATGTTCCCGCCCCCACCTCTGCCGCGCTCGAACGAGCCTATTACGTCGGCGCCGACGATATCGTCGCGAATGTCGAGAAAGTTCTCCTCTAGGTAACCGGTTATTTCGCATGGCTTACAAGGTTCCATTCATCGACCCGCGCAGTCACTACGCGAAACTCAAACCGGAGATCGACGGGGCGATCGTTGAATGCCTGGCGAACGGCGATTTGGTGAATCGTCACCAACTCAAGGATTTCGAGCGGCACCTGGCCGAATTCGTAGGTGTGAACTATGTGGTCGGCGTCAACAGTGGATACCATGCGTTGCTCTTTGCCCTGCTCGGCGCAGGCGTCGGACCGGGCCATGAGGTGATTACGGTGGCGCATACGTTCGTCGCGACGGTCTCTGCTATCGTCCATTGTGGCGCGCATCCGATTCTGATCGACGTGGGACCGGACTTCAACATGGATGTCGATCTGATCGAGCGCGCGATCACGCCCAAGACCAAAGCCCTGCTGCCGGTTCATCTCAATGGCCGGGTGTGTGAGATGGACAAGATTCTGGCGTTGGCCGGCAAGCACGGGTTGGCCGTGATCGAGGATGCGGCCCAGGCCCTCGGCGCCACCTACGACGGTCGACGAGCCGGGAGTCAGGGGCGTGCCGGCTGTTTCAGCTTCTATCCCTTCAAGGTGCTCGGGGGATTCGGCGATGGCGGAGCGATCACGACGAACGATCCGGACCTTGCGCGCATGGCTACGCGCTTGCGCTACAACGGCGAGGATCGTGAAACGGGCGAGTATCATTACCATGGTCAGACCGCCCTCCTGGACAACGTGCAGGCCGCGGTTCTGGATGTGAAGTTGCGCCATCTGCCTGAATGGATCGCTCACCGGCGTCGTATCGCTGCTGCCTACCATCGGGGCTTGTCCGGAATCACACAGTTGCGCATTCCCCAATTCGACGAGACGCGGCGCAAGGACATCTTTCAGAACTACGTCATCCGCACCACGGTGCGTGAGCAACTGCGCGCCTATCTGAAGGAGCAGGGGATCGAGACGCTGGTTCACTGGCAGAAACCGATGTGGGAACATCGGGCACTGGGACTGGTGGCGCCGGATGTTTCGGAAACCCTCTCCATCTGCCGGGAAGTGGTGTCGCTGCCGATGAGCGCCGAAACCACGGAGGCGCAGGTCGAGCTTGTCGTGAGCGCGCTCCGGACGTTTTTCACGACGCAACCGTGACCGTTCCCGACTACAGCCCCGTGACCGAAAAATGCGGCGACCCGGTGACGCACGAGGCGTTGTCGATGGTCTATACGCGGTATCGCTTTGCCGCGGATTTCTGTCGACGGCGCCGGGTGTTGGAAGTCGCCTGTGGTCCGGGCGTGGGGCTGGGGTATCTGGCCCGGCATGCCGGCGAGATCGTGGGCGGAGATCTCACCGGCAGCTTGCTTGGCCAGGCCCGGCGCAGTCTGCGGGGCGTGATACCGTTGGTGCGACTACAGGCCGGAGCCTTGCCGCTTCGCGCGGCGTCCCGCGACGTGATCGTCTGTTTCGAGGCGCTCTATTTTTTCGAAGACGCCGAAAAATTCTTGCGCGAGTGCCGGCGCGTGCTTGTTTCTCAAGGGATCCTGCTGCTTTGCATGGTCAATCCTGAATGGCCGGAATTTAATCCCAATTCCTCCGCGCATCGGTATTACTCGGCCCGACAGGTGTCGGTCCTGCTGAAGGAGACGGGTTTTCACTGCAACCTGTACGGCGCGTTTCCGGCTACGACTGCGTCGTGGCGCGCCGCCAGCGTGGCCGGGCTCAAACGTGCTGCGGTGGCATGGCATCTGATTCCCTCGACTATGGACGGGAAACGCCTCCTTAAACGGCTGTTTCTTGGCCCACTCGTCCCCTTTCCTGAGGCGGTCGAAGACGGCATGGCGGCTTATGCCCAGCCTGTCCCGCTTGAATCAAACCAACCAGTCTCTGGCTACAAAGTCCTGTTTGCAGTTGGCAGGTCAGCCTGACCTTCGAGTGCCTCTCCTCTGATGACATCCTTGCTCGAATCGGCCCTGAGGCATGTCCTAGGGCTGGATTCGGCTGTTGGAGACGGGGTATGTTTGTGAGTACGACTTGAGGCAACGGCCCTCAGGAGATCTTCTTGTCCGGACTGAGTCATGCCGATCCTGTTTCCCACAGTCTTCTCCGCGGTTCAGCGGCGCCTACTGCTGTTTGTCGGCCACTTGGGACTGGCTGCGCTTTCGAACTGGGTGGCGTTTCTGCTTCGCTTCGATGGAAACATTCCTGCGCAGGAATGGGACCTGCTCGTGGCGATGCTGCCGCTGCTGCTGACGATCAGGGCGTTCACCTTCTACCCCTTCCGGCTCTATGACGGCATCTGGCGGTACACCGGTCTGTGGGACCTCCGTAATCTTGCGCTGAGTATCGCCGTCAGCTCGTTGGCCTTTGCCTGGGTGGTGCGGTTCGGGCTGGGCACGCGAGCCTATCCATCTTCCATTTTTGTCATCGACGCCTTGCTGCTGTGGTGCCTGCTGGCCGGGTTGCGGGTGCTTCCCCGGCTGATTCGGGAAGCGGGTTGGTTTCGCACCGACAGGAAGCGGGTGCTGATCGTCGGCGCCGGGGATGCCGGTGCCATGATTGTGCGGGAAATGCGCAACAATCCTTCCTGCGGCTACCGTCCCATCGGGTTTGTGGACGACAATCCGGCGAAAGTCGGGCACCGCATTCATGGGGTGAGAGTCCTGGGAAACCGGGATTGCCTGTCCCGAATCATCGCCCGACAGGCTCCCGACGTGGTGCTCGTCGCAATGCCGAGTGCCAAGCCTGCCGCGATTCGGGCGGTGGTGAAGGCGTTGGAACCGTTCCATCTCCCCATTCAAACCCTGCCGAACTTGCGGGATCTGTTGCAGTGCCGGGTGGAGGTGAGCCAGATTCGGAATCTGTCCATCGAAGACCTGCTGGAACGGGTTCCGGTCGATCTTGATCCTGAACCGCTTCGCGCGTTGGTGCAGGGGGAGCGGGTGTTGGTGACCGGAGCCGGAGGGTCGATCGGCGCGGAATTATGCCGGCAGGTCGCCGGGCTGGCTCCTGCATCCCTGGTGTTGCTGGATCGCTCTGAGAACGGGTTGTTTGCGGTGGCGAACGAGTTGGCAGCGGCCGGGAAGACGTTTGTGGCGCCGGTGATCGGCGACGTCACCGAGGTCGGCCAGATGAACCGGTTGTTTGCCGAGTATCGCCCGACGCTGGTGTTTCATGCCGCCGCGCATAAGCATGTGCCGCTCATGGAGGGAAATCCCTGCGAGGCCGTCTTAAACAATGTCGGCGGGACCAGGGTGGTCGCGGAGGCCGCCCATCGGCATGAAGTCGACCGTTTCATTCTGATCTCGACCGACAAGGCGGTGAATCCGGTCAGTGTGATGGGTGCAAGCAAGGGAGTGGCGGAACTGCTTGTGCAGAGGCTGGCCCGAACGTCCCGGACGGTATTCGCCACCGTGCGATTCGGGAATGTGTTGGGCAGCAATGGCAGCGTCGTCCCGCTCTTTCTGGCGCAGATCAAAGCGGGCGGGCCGGTGACGATTACGGACCCCAACATGCGCCGCTATTTCATGCTGATGACCGAGGCCGTGCATCTGGTGCTCCAGGCCGCACGGTTGGCCAGGGGAGGGGAACTCTTCGTGTTGGAGATGGGCGAGCAGATCAGCGTGGTGGAGATGGCGCGCAATCTGATTCGTCTGTCCGGACTGGTCCCCGACAAAGACATTGCCTTGACCTATCTCGGTTGCAGGCCGGGCGAGAAACTGACGGAGGAACTGGTCGCCGGTCACGAAACGGTGGAGTCGACTACGGTTCAGAAAGTCCTCTGTATCCGGCCGGACCCTGCGCGTAATTTCGCTCAGTTGTCCGGGCTCGTGGCCAGACTGGAGGAGTCTGCTGCGGAGGGTCATGTGTCGAAGGTACTGGCGCTCCTCTGCGCCATCCTTCCCACCTACTGCCCGGCCGGCACATCGTTGATCCAGGAGCGGGGAGGCGAGACCGATGGTCTCCTGTCCGAAGACCCCGCGCAGTCTCCAGCCGGCATAGAAACGGTCGCCGGCCTTGCGCCGACCGCTCCGCTCAGGCGGAAATGATGCGTCGTCACCGTTCTCTGTCGGAGATTCAGGCCGCACGGCTCATTCTCGAACTTTCCCTTTCTACTCCTGTCCGGCCTGCCTTGTGAAAATCCGTCGCCTTTCATTCG
>DAONAB010000123.1:0-8648 GCA_035400805.1 Nitrospira sp.
CAACAGATCCGGAAACCCCTTCAGCAAAAAGTCGTTGACCGTTCGACCCGTTTCCGTCGGCAGAAAGCGGCCCTCGACCTTCTCGACATATTTCCGATCCTGAATCGTGGAAATGATGGCCGCATAGGTGGATGGGCGGCCGATGCCTTTTTCCTCTAGTTCACGGATCAACAGCGCCTCATTGTACCGGGGTGGCGGCTGAGTGAAATGCTGCTTCGAGAGAAGCCCCGGCAGGGTCTGCGCCTCCTGAGCCACCAGATGCAGCGACTCGCCTTCATGGAGTGCGGGAAGCTGCCGGTCCGATTCATCCTCCGATTCCTGCTCACTCTTGGGCTTCTGGGACGGCAATTCCTTGTCGGTCCCCTCAAGATAGACGGCGGTATGACCGGGGAATTTGACGACGGTGCCCGTGGTACGAAAGATATAGCGGTCGGGTATCCCCACCGGGCTCGAATCGACCCGCGTCACATCCAGGATAGCCGGCACCATCTGTGAGGCGATGAATCGATTCCAGATCAGCTTGTACAGATTGTACTGATCTTGCTCCAGAAATTGCCTGATGGATTCAGGATCGCGAGCCGCCATTGTCGGGCGAATGGCCTCGTGCGCTTCCTGCGCCGCCTTTTGCGTCTTGTACACATTAGGAGTGGCGGGCAAATACTCTTCTCCGAAACGCTCCCGGATCACCACCCTCGCATCTTCGGTTGCCTCTTGCGAGATTCTCGGCGAATCGGTTCTCATATACGTGATGAGTCCCATCGGACCTTCTGCGCCGATTTCCACGCCTTCATACAATTGCTGCGCCAGAGTCATGGTCTTCTTGGGCGTGAAATGCAATTTTCTGGCAGCCTCTTGTTGAAGTCGGCTGGTGATGAAGGGCGCGACCGGATTTCGTTTCTTCTCTTTCCGCTCGATCGACTGCACGACAAACGGTTTACCTTGGACGGCAGTGAGGATCTGCTCGGCTTGCGCACCCGTGCCGATATCGGCGTCCTGCCCGTTGATGGAATGCAGCTTGGCCTCGAAAGCCGGAGGGTTGTCTCCGCGCAAAAGCGCGACAATGGACCAGTATTCCTCCGCCCTGAATTTTTCGCGTTCCTGCTCCCGGTCGCAAATAAGCCGCACGGCGACGGATTGCACGCGTCCCATACTGAGACCGCGCCGCACTTTCTTCCAGAGCAACTGACTGCCCTGATACCCCACAATACGATCAAGCACCCGGCGTGCCTGCTGGGCCTGAACCAGCTTCATATCGATTTCGCCCGGGGACTTCAACGCCCGCTTGATCGCCGATTCGGTGATTTCGTTAAAGAGCACACGGTAGACCTTGCCGTCTTTCTTCTTCCCCTTGCCGTGCAATTCCTGCGCGATATGCCAGGCGATAGCCTCCCCCTCGCGATCAGGGTCCGGCGCTAAAAAGACCGTATCCACCTGCTGAGCTTTTTTCTTGATGTCTGCAAGGACTTTGGATTTGCCCTTGATGGTGACGTACTGAGGCTCAAAGTCGTGCTCCAGATCGACGCCCAGCTTACTGGTCGGCAAATCTTTGACATGCCCGACGGAGGCCATGACGGAATAGCCCCGGCCGAGATACTTGGTGATAGTTCGCGCCTTGGTGGGCGACTCAACGATGATCAGCGCTTTGGCCATATGGCTCCACGTTCCTCAATACCTGTGCCCAGACTACCACACCCACTATAACAAATATCGAGTCCCTGTCAGCTCGAATCTCACAATGACTACTTATCCGAGACGCACATACTCATTACCGGGCAATTGACGGACACAGTTTTTCAATTCCAGAGAGAGCAACAACGCGGCAACCTGCGCCGCCGGGAGCCCGCTCCGTCGAATGACATCATCGACAGATTGCGGCACTACCGACAAGGCATCATACACCATCGCCTCCTCGGTCCCTAGATGCATAACCGGCCGTGGGACTCGCGCGCGGTTGCCGATCCGTTCGCGAAACGCGGTATCCAATTGAGGCAACAATTCGTCCAGAATATCCTGCGCCGACTCCACGAGCCGCGCGCCATCTTTGAGCAGGCTGTTGGGCCCGCGACTATTCTCTGCCTTCACGAAACCCGGTACCGCAAACACCTCACGCCCCTGATCCCCGGCTAATCGTGCGGTAATGAGGGATCCGCTCTCCACCGCCGCCTCCGTCACCACCACGCCTAACGACAGCCCGCTGATAATGCGGTTCCGGCGCGGGAAATGGTAACTGTGGGGCGCGGATCCAAGCGGCAGCTCCGAAAGCACTGCTCCTTGCCGCTCGATCTGCGCGCGAAGCGAACCATGATCGGCAGGATACGTGCGATCCAACCCGCATCCCATCACGGCAAGTGTGCGTCCTTTTCCGGCGAGGGCGCCCCGGTGTGCGGCGGCATCAACTCCACGGGCCAACCCACTGACAATCGTAAAGCCCATGCCCGCCAACTCGCTAGCCAATTCCTCAGCCAACACGCGGCCCGCGGAACTGACTTTCCTCGTTCCGACTATCGCCACGGCGTGCCGATCACTCTCCAGGAGCGTTCCCTGAAGATACAGCAGCGGTGGAGGATCCGGAATCGTCTTGAGAGGCGCAGGATACTGCGGATCGAGATAGGTCAAGACGGTGATCTGACGGTGCTGCAACGCCGCCAGTTCCCGGTCAAGCTCCGTAACCGCGTTGGCATCAGGTCCGTGGTGGATGGCCTCGATCAACGAGGGTCGGCACCCGATGCCTTCCAACCCGGCTGCGGTCGCCGAGAGCACCGCGTCCGGAGATCCCATCGCCTGCACCAACTTGAGCAGAATGGCATCGCCCACACCGGGGATCGCGCGCAGCATCAGCCAAGGGCGGAGGGATCGACTATTCACCATCGTCCGAGTTCATCAGGCATGGTCGGTACGACTCAGTAACCGTGGTGCTGAGAGGCGCTGTCGGAGACGGGACTGTCGCGTGGAATCAGCGAAGGCCGGCGCCTTAGGAGATTACATCACGACCAGGTCGAACTGCTCGAGATGCAACCGATCATCAGGAGTCACGAGAATCTTCGCACTGTATCGTCGCTCAAGTTCTTCCACCCCGGGCTGTTCCTGTTCCTGTAACAACAGCGCGACAGCGGGATGCGCACCCACGACGACACGTTGCTGCTCAATTTCGTGACCGAGCCGCCGCACTTCCCGGAAAATTTCGTAGGCCACTGACATGGGAGATTTCGTGTATCCGCGTCCATCACAGTAGTGACACGGTTCGGAGAGAGAACGAAGCAGATCTTCTCGCACCCGTTCACGGGAAATTTCGATCAAACCCAGGTCGGAGACTCGGGAAATCCTGGTCCGCGCCTTGTCCGACGACATGGCATCCACTAACGCGTGATACACCTTATCGCGGTTTTTCTCCCGCTCCATGTCGATGAAATCGACGATGATGATCCCGCCGATACCCCGTAACTTGACCTGGTAGGCAATTTCTCTCGCCGCTTCCAGGTTGTTTCGCAGAATCGTCTCTTCCTGGTCGCGTTTACCGACAAACCGGCCGGTATTCACATCGATCACCGTCATCGCTTCAGTATGATCGATCACCAGGTACCCGCCGGACTTGAGCCACACCTTACGGCTCATCGCGCGGGCAATTTCCTGCTCCACCCCCAAATAATCGAACAGACTTTCTTCCTTGTCATAGAAGTGAATGCGCGAGGTCTGTTCCGGAGAAAACCGTTGCACGAACCCTTTGATTGCGGTGTATTCTTCGCGCGAATCAATCAATAACCGATCGACCCGGCGGCCGAAGAGATCGCGCACCACGCGGAAGCTCAAGCTCAAATCGCTATGCAAGAGGCTCGGGGCGGGCTGCTGATCACGCTTGGTCAACACGTCCTGCCAGAGGACATGCAGGAACTCGACATCCGAGCGCAATTCTTCTTCCTTCACCCCTTCACTCACCGTCCGCACGATGTAGCCGAATCCGGGGCGCCGCGCCCGTTTCATAATTTCTTTCAGCCGCGCGCGTTCCTCATCGCGGGGAATCCGGCGCGATACGCCGATGTGTTCAACTGTCGGCATGAACACCAGATACCGCCCGGGCAACGACACATAGGTCGTCACTCGCGACCCCTTTGTGCCGATCGGCCCTTTGGAAATTTGCACCATCAATTCCTGCCCCTCGGACAGCAGCTCTTCGATAGGCTTTGAACTTTGGCGCTTGGGCTTGGGCACCTCCGAGTCTTTGTTGTCGTCGTCGTCGCCCTCTACGAGGGTATCACCGGGCTCCACGTCCGTAGAAAGATCGGAGACGTGCATAAACGCAGCCTTCTCCAGTCCGATATCGATAAAGGCTGCCTGCATACCCGGCAACACTTTGGCCACCCGCCCTTTATAAATATTGCCGACATAATCCTGATCTTTGGCGCGGTCGCCATAGAGATCCGTGACGACGCCATTGTCCAGAACGGCAACGCGGGTTTCTTCCCGCGCGATACTGATTGCAATCTCCACACCCATACACACTCCTTTAACCCCAGATCGGTCGGATCGGCAGACGTACGCGGACGGATGTCCGGGTGCTCTCGTCTCGCCGGCAGCCCGGCGCCCATCTGGTTCACATGGTTATTTCACAACAAGTCGGCCCCTGTCCAGGCATCGCCTAGTAAAACAGGGTCAGCCGACGTCGCTTCACATTCAATAACAAACCTAATGACGCCATCGTCATGATGGTCGCGCTACCCCCATAACTCACCAGAGGAAGCGGAATCCCGACGATGGGAAACATCCCCGCGGTCATGCCGATATTGACGACCACGCAAAAACACAGCATGGCCACAATACCTGCCGCGAGTAACGCCCCGAGCGTGTCCTTCGCACGCGCGGCTATTTCCAGTGACACCCATATTAGGGCTATAAACAGCGCCAACAGGACAAGGACACCGACAAAGCCCCATTCCTCCGCATAGACGGCAAACACAAAGTCGGTATGGCCTTCAGGCAGAAACTTCAACTGGCTTTGCGTGCCACCGTAGAGCCCCTTCCCCGAGAGTTCCCCGGAGCCAATGGCAATTCTCGATTGCAACGCATGGTAGCCTTTCCCTCCCGGATCGTAATCCGGATCCACGAAGGCCATGACCCGTTCGCGCTGATAATCGTGCAGTGATGCCCAGACCACTTCCCACACAAATGGGAAGAGCATGACCGAGAGCAGCAGAATGATACCCAACGCCTTCGACCGGACGCCGACCATCAATAACATGGCCGCATAGACTGCCAAGAAACTCAATCCGCTACCCAAATCCGGCTGCTTCAGGATTAACAACAAGCCCGGCAACACAATCAGTCCCGGCAACACCACCCGGTGCAACCACCCCACTCGGGACGCTCGGGAATAATAGTTGGCCAGGACCAGAACCAGGACCAACTTTGCAAATTCGGATGGTTGGAATGCGAATGGGCCGATCGGAATCCATCGCTGGGCCCCGCGGCTCGATTTCCCCATGAACAAGACGATCGCGAGCATGATCAAAATGACCGCGTACGTCGGATAGGCCAGTCGCGCAATCTTGTGATAATCGGAGAGATACATCACCAGAAACGCAACGGTTCCCAGCAGAATCCAGACCAGCTGTTTGAGATAAAACGGGAAGGCGGTGTCCTGAGAGTGGGTCACGCTGTAGATCGACAGGACCCCGACCGACAGGATGACGGCGATCAGCCCCATGAAGCGAAGATCGAAACTATCCAACCCTCGACTGTCGATCACCCGATCAATCATCACGTCTTCGGCCGCGCATCGACCGGCACGGCAGGTGACTTGGCCCGCCCATTCGCCGGAACCCCTTGCAGCACCTGGGGATAGGCTTTCACATACGCTTCAATGACATCCTTCGCCAAGGGGGCGGCAGCCGATCCACCATGTCCCATGTGCTCGGCCAGGACAGCGACGGCAATGCGCGGCGCCTCCACCGGAGCAAAGGCCACAAACCACGCATGGTCCCGGAACTTTTTCGGGATATCCTTCTCAGGCCCCGTACGTAACGCCGCCGTCTGAGCCGTGCCGGTTTTCCCTCCGATCGTCACCAACGGGGACTTGGCGCGTGTCGCCGTGCCTTTGGTCACCACGTCGGCCAGCGCCGACTTGATCAGCGCAAGGGTCGCCGGCTTGACCGCCACCTTCCCGCGCACGGTGGGGGGAAACTCTGCCCGGTCTCCGGTCGTGCGGTTCATCACGGCCTGCACCAGACGCGGCTTGATCGACAGACCGTCATTCGCCACCGTTCCAATCACACTGGCCATCTGCAGGGGGGTCACCGTGACATATCCCTGTCCGATCGCGGCGGAAATGGTTTCCCCGGGATACCAGGGCTGATTACGCGCCTTCTGTTTCCATGCGGTCGAAGGCACGATGCCCACGCGTTCCGACGGCAACTCGACCCCCGTCTCCTGGCCGAGCCCGAATTGCTTCGCATACTCGGCAATGGTGTCGATGCCCATGCGTTGCCCGACGGTATAAAAATACACGTCACAGGAATGGATCAACGCTTCGTTCATGTCGACGGAGCCATGTCCGCCCTGTTTCCAGTCATGAAACAATCGATTGCCGAACTGATAGCCGCCATTGCACCGCACCATCGTCGAGGGCGTGACCGTGTTCGATTCGAGGGCGGCCGCCGCCATGACGACCTTGAATGTCGAGCCGGGAGGATACTGCCCCTGCGTCGCGCGATTATTCAGCGGCCGCCGTTCGTTCTGAACAATTTCCACCCATTGCTTGTTCGTCAATTCTTTGGACAATACATTCGGGTCGAACCCAGGGCGACTGGCCATGGCCAGAATATCGCCGTTCGTCGGGTCCAGTGCCACGATGGCGCCTGATTCCTCTCCCAACAGGTCCTCAGCGATTTTTTGCAGCTTGGCATCAATGGTCAGATAAAGATCATCGCCCGCGAGAGGCTTATCCGACACAATGGCGCGCTTTTCATGGCCGAGCGCATCCACTTCGACACTCTTTTGTCCCGCGCGACCGCGTACCTGCCGGTCGAACCATTTCTCGACGCCATATTGCCCGACGATGCTGCCTTGATGAAGGTCCGCAAAATCCGGCTTTTCCAGCTGATCGGCCGACACTTCCCCGACATACCCCAACAAATGCGCCGCCACATCCCCTGCGGGATAGTTCCGCTGTGATTCCACTTGAATCATTACGCCGGGCAAGTCCAACCGGTGAGACTCGATCAGGGTCGCCTCGCGCAACGTCAGCCGGTCCTTCACTTTGCGGGGCTGCAATTTGCCGCCCTTGCCGGTCGATAGTTTCTTCTGAATGACTTCAGGGTCGAGGGTCAGGAGCGACGCCAGCTGCCCGACTAAGGCCTGACGATCCTTCACGTCCTCCAGCGTCACGTACAAGGCAAAACTCGGCACGTTGTTCGCCAGCAACACGCCGTTCCGGTCGAAAATCAATCCACGCGCCGGCTCAAGGACCACGGAACGCGTCCGGTTATTTTCGGACAGATCCCGATAATAGGGGCCCTCCCGAATCTGGAGATGCCACAAGCGCAGGGCAAGCAACCCCACGACCAGCAGCAGGCCCACACGCAGAATAACCAGCCGCCGCTGGAGATCCAGGAGATCGGAATCGTTGAATCCTACCGTCGCCATCGCTGACCTTTGCCGGCCTCCGTGCAGAGGCCGCACCTTGCTTAGAGGGCTCCCTCCGTCACCATACGATCATCAGACCAGCGTTGACGAAACAACAGATACAATCCAGCGCCGACGGCCGCGTCGAGCCCGGCCTGCACCAGCACCGTCGACCGCACGCCCAGCCACACCTCATCCAGACCAGCCGGATTCATGGAATAGAGAAAGACCGCGCTCGAAAGACAGGAAATGATCGCGAGGCCGACGGTCATGACGGCCGGAGTGATATGCGCCATATGTCGCCCAGCCAGTCCGGCGAGAAACCCGCTCCCACCCTTCGTCACAACATTGATCCACAAATCCCCTGCAGACAGCATATCTTGAAAACAGCCGAGAATGAGGCCGAGGATCAACCCATCAAGCTCTCCGCCGAGAAATCCCACCAGGCAGGCCGCAATGAGGCCAAGGTCGGGACGCACCCCAAATACGCTGGCGTAGTGCAGCAAGGTTGTTTGCAAGGGAACCACCACCAGCGCCAGGAGCAGGTACAACAGGAACTTCATGGCTTCTTTCTGTCTCCATGAATAGCCTGAAGGAGCTTTTGCGCCGCATCGGCATCTTCATAGGGAGCGGTGATGATGAGCACTTCATCGAGCTTCGAGAGATCCACCTCCGGCTCGATTTCGGCGGCCTGAAAGAGATCGCCTTCCGATTTCTCGACCTGGATCAGGCTGCCAATGGCCAGCCCCCTGGGAAACGCCCCGGTCAGGCCCGACGTGACCACGCGATCACCGGCCTGAACTCTCGACAACAGCGGGATGTACTTGAGCCGTGCGCGACCGTGGCTGGTTCCCTCGACGATGCCTTCATCCCGGGTCCGCTGCACAACACCGGCAATCGCATTATTCGGGTCCGTGACCAATAACACCACCGATGAGGTCGAATTGGTTTTCACCACCCGGCCGACCACCCCGGCAGGAGTGACCACGCCCATTTCGGTTTTGACCCCGTCACTCTCCCCTTTGTTGAGGATC
>DAONAB010000124.1:0-8584 GCA_035400805.1 Nitrospira sp.
CCGCGGACTCGATTATTATTGCCTGACGGCTTTCGAGGTCACCTGCTCCCATTTAGGGGCGCAAAACGCGGTTGGCGCCGGAGGACGCTACGACGGTCTCGTCGAACAGCTCGGGGGAGCCGCGGTGCCGGCGGTTGGATTTGCCGTCGGTCTTGAACGGATTGCGTTGATGTTGCCGGAGACGTTTCTCGTGCCCTCCATCCCGAGAGTCTACGTTGCAGCCTTCGGGACCCAGGCGGCAGAGGCCGGGTTCGTTTTACTCGATGAACTTCGCCAGGCCGGGGTGCCGGCCGATATGGATTTTCGCTCCACGTCCCTCAAAGCGCATCTCAGGCAGGCCGATCGTCTTGGAGCTCTCTATACCATTCTGCTGGGCGATGATGAGGTGGCAAAAGGCACGGCCACTGTCCGCAATATGCAGACGAAATCCCAGGAAGATGTTTCTCTTCACGATCTCGCCGGCACATTCCGTAGCCGACTTTTCAACAAGTAATTCCGCTGCTTTTCTAGTTGACTTTCCCGCCTAAAATTCGTACGCTCCGCTTGCAGAATTGAATCTATAAGTGATTGATTATTAAGAACTACTAAAGTTTATCCCCAGGTAAATATTTTATGGGCGCGCTGAAGATTGGCCTCCTGTTATCCACACCCCCGTCACACCCGAGCGTGGAGACGGTCGCGGCTCTCTCGTCAGAAGCGTTAGGCCAAGGTGCGGACGTCTATCTCTATTGCATCGATGAAGGGGTCAAAAATCTGCGCGACCCCCGATATACCGAGCTCGTCGCTCGTGGAATGAAGTTGTTTGTCTGTGCCTATGGGTGCCAGCAACACGGTGTCTCAACCGATCAGCTCGATCCCCGCATCTCACTGTGCGGATTAGTCGTCCTGTCCAATATCGTGAACGGCTGCGATCGATTTCTGGCCTTCACTTAATAGATTCGTAGGATTCAATTGTGGCCGCGACTGCTTCCATTGCGCTGATCATTCGTACTGATCCTCTGACATCCGCTGTTCCGGTCGAGGCCCTGCGCATTGCCTTGGGGTTGGCTGCGGGCGAAAACCCGATTACCGTCATTCTGATGGGACCGGCGGTTCATCTGTTGGCTGAAGACTCCGACGATATTGTCGATCTGGACATTCTCGAGAAATATCTCCCTTCTTTCGAGCATCTCCAGATTCCATTTATTCTTGTCTACCCTTCCGGACCGCGTCCGGATATTCAGGAAGGGTTCGCCGTCACCGTCGGTACCGTTGACTCGGCCCGGCAGGCTATGGCCGCAGCGGACCGGGTCTTAGTGTTTTAGGAAGGCGATTTCTTATGCCGGATCAGAAAACTCTCTATCTCCTCCGCCAGCCGATTTCGAATCCGGCCGAGTCGCTGTTGCCGTCGGCGTCCGACACGCACCTGGCTGATCGGGTTTCTCTCGTACTTGTGGAAGCTGCCGTATCAACGGTCCCTTCATTTCCTGGTCCTATCTACATCCTGCAGCATGACTCCGATGCGCCGGTTTCCGGTGGTTCAGGAAAAACAATCTCCTATCGAGAGCTGGTCACCTTAATTTCCGAACATCCCTCGACCATTGTGCTGTGATCTGATGACTCTTCTCTTATATATCTTTTGTAATGAAGAGAAGATCCGGAGCCGTCGGAGTAGGAGTAGGCTATGTGGGTTCTGTGGATGAACGCGGGGAGCTGCGCGGACAGTGACGATCGAAGATCCTAGCCCATGTTGATGAGATGGTGTATAAGGCAGGGGGCCTTGAGGGATAACGTGAGCAGGCCTGTGCATGGGGAATCGTGAGGAACATCGTGATGGTGAGATGTCCACAGGAAGGCCGGAAAGATGTTCAAGACAGCATCAATGGAATCGCGGGGTCCTGCATATTTGTCCACACCTGTGTATAAGCCTGTGAACATTCGTAAATAATTGAATTATTAAGATGAATGAGATGTGGAACGACGCGTTAGTGTACATTCAGGAGAAGGTGCCGAAACAGGTCTATGAAACCTGGTTCACTCCGGTCGTGCTGGACCGGATTGAAGAGACGACCGCCTATCTCGCCGTTCCGAACAAGTTTTTCGGAGATTGGTTAGGAGAGCATTATCACGATCTGCTGGCGGAAGCGGTGTCGGCGGCCCAGGGCGGCGGACGTATGGATGTCTCGTTCGTCGTCAACCACAAGCAGGTCCCTGCCCAGGCACAGCCTGAACCGTCTGCGCCGGATACGGCCGGGCGTGGTTTCATGGCCTCGCGCTCCAAGCGCGGCATTCAGCTGAATCCGAAATATACTTTCAAAAGCTTCGTGGTCGGCGCCGGAAACCAGTTTGCCCATGCCGCCTGTATGGCCGTGGCCGAGCAACCGGCAAAAGCGTACAACCCGTTATTCCTGTATGGTGGCGTGGGACTAGGGAAGACCCATCTGCTGAATGCCATTGGAAACTATCTGGCTGAACGCAGCGATCTCCGGATTGCCTATTTGACGACGGAACAGTTTACGAATGAAGTCATCAACTCCATTCGGTATGACAAAATGATCGACCTCCGGAAGCGCTACCGGAACGTCGATATGTTGATGATCGACGACATTCAGTTTTTGGCGGGCAAAGAGCGGACGCAGGAAGAATTCTTTCACACCTTCAATACCCTGTATGAAGCGCATAAGCAGATCGTGCTGTCCAGCGATCGCTTTCCCAAGGACATGCCGGATATTGAAGAGCGGCTTCGGTCGCGGTTTGAATGGGGGCTCATCGCCGACCTGCAGCCGCCTGACGTCGAAACCCGGATCGCCATCTTGCGGAAAAAATCCGAAGATGAACGGATTGCGCTGCCCGAAGATGTCATCCACTTTCTCGCGACCACGATGAAGAACAACATCCGTGAGTTGGAGGGCTCGCTCGTGCGGGTCGGCGCCTATTCCTCACTGACGGGACAAGCGATTACGCTGGAGATGGCCAAGAACGTGTTGCGAGATCTCATCGGCGATAAGAAGAAGATCGTGTCCATCGAAGATATCCAAGAGGTTGTCGGATCGAAGTACCATGTGAAAATTGCCGATTTGAAATCCCGCCGCCGGAGCAAAACGCTGGTACATCCCCGCCAGATCGCCATGTATCTCTGCCGGGAACTCACCGACGCGTCATTTCCTGAGATCGGCCGCCAGTTCGGAGGGAAGGATCACACTACGATCATTCACGCCTGCCGGCAGATCACCAAAGCCAAAGAGGCCGACAGCACCCTGCACACGACGCTGGAAGGCTTGAAAGAACAGATCTTGAGGGCGTGAACGCCCTCTGAGGGAGACCGACCATGAAGGTACGCATCGGACGAGAGGAATTGTTAACGGGCCTGCAGCGCGTGCAGGGTGTCGTGGAAAAACGGAACACCATGCCGATCCTCTCGAATATTCTGCTCGAGGCTAAACACGAGGGAGCCGAAATCGTCGCGACGGATCTCGAGATCGGGATGCGGGGGTTGTATAAGGCCACGGTGTTGGAAGCGGGCGGCGTGACCATTTCGGCGCGCAAGCTCTACGAGATCATCAAGGAACTGCCGAGCGGCGAGATCGAACTGACCTCGGGCGACAACAACTGGACGACGATCCAATTCGGCAAGAGCCAATTCAAAGTAGTGGGCCTCCCGAGCGGCGATTATCCTGCGCTGCCCTCCATCGAACGTGAGGGGCTGACGCCGTTGGCCGGGGCGGGCCTGTTGGAATTGATCAGAAAAACCCTGTTTGCCGCCGGTGATAACGACGCGCGGTACATCCTGAACGGCTTACTCGTCAGCCTGACGACGACGGAAAAAAAGACGACCTTGTTGCGCCTCGTCGGCACCGATGGTCACCGATTGGCCGTGGCGGAGCGAGAAGTGGGGAGCCCGAACGCGAAGCCCTTGGCGCAGGACATCAAGGCGATCATCCCCAAGAAGGCGGCTCAGGAAATGCGGCGCCTGCTTGAAGAGGGAGGCGACGAAGAGCCGCTGATCGGGTTTACAAAAAACCTGATGATTTTTCGCAAGAGCGGCTTGCTGCTGACGTCCCGCCTCATGGAAGGGAATTATCCCAATTACCAGCAGGTGGTGCCGAAGGAAAGCGGCAAGCGCATTGTGGTCAACCGAGGATTGTTGGAGAGCGCATTGCGGCGCGTGTCGGTGCTGTCGAAGGACAAGGCCAACGCGGTCAAGGTGTCGTTCGCCCCGGGCGGCATGACCCTGTTCTCCAGTAATCCGGATTATGGTGAAGCGACGGAAGAATTAGCGGCTCGTTACGAAGGTGAAGCGCTTCATACCGGCTTTAACGCCCGATATCTTTTGGACGCCCTGAGCGTCATGGACGGAGAATCGGTCTCGTTGCAGATGGACACGGCCTTGAGCCCCTGCTTGATTCAGGAAGCCGAGAGCCCGGGATTCAAATGCGTCGTGATGCCGATCAAGATCTGATAACCTACATGCCTTTGCACGGGGTCCTCGACATGGCCGTCCGGCCGGGCCGCAAGGAGTGCGGTGCCGGGTCGTACCCATGGGGTGTGGTGAGCGCTCGCATCACGCGGGCACGCCGCGGGTGACCTGTTCACAATTCTGTTAGGAGCTGAATGGCCAAGGACGACCAGCAGGACAATTCTGCCAAGCCCAAATCCGACAGTTACAGCGCGGATCAAATCAAAGTGCTCGAAGGCCTCGACGCCGTTCGTAAACGGCCCGCGATGTACATCGGCAGCACGGGCGTCGACGGGTTGCACCATCTCGTCTACGAAGTCGTGGACAACAGCGTCGACGAACACATGGCCGGGTTCGGGGAAGCCATCGAAGTCACGATCCATATCGACGGCAGCGTCACAGTCGTCGATAACGGACGCGGCATTCCCACCGGGATGCATTCCACGCAAAAGAAATCCGCCGCGGAAGTGGCCCTGACGGTCCTGCACGCGGGCGGAAAATTCGAGCAGGGTGCCTATACGGTCTCCGGCGGCTTGCACGGGGTCGGTATCTCGGTCGTCAACGCCCTGTCCGAGTGGTTGGAGCTGGAGATCTGGCAGGATGGCCAGGTGTTCGAACAGCGGTATGAGCGTGGAAAACCCCAGGCGCCGCTGGCCGTCACGGGCAAAACCAAACGCCGCGGCACCAAGGTGCGTTTCAAGCCTGACGGCCAAATATTCGAAACGCTGGAATTCAGCTTCGACGTCTTGGCCCAGCGGCTCCGCGAGCTGGCCTTTCTCAACAAAGGCTTGTCGATCACGCTCAAGGATGATCGCAAGGAAAAGGAACAGGTCTTCCACTACAAGGGTGGCATTGTCTCCTTCGTCGATCACCTCAACGAAGCCAAAACTCCCCTGCATAAGCCGATCTACGTACAGACGGAACGGGCTGACCTCATTCTCGAAGTGGCGTTGCAATACAACGACGGGTACGCGGAAAACCTGTTTTCCTTCGCGAACAACATCAACACGAAAGAAGGCGGCACGCATCTGGTAGGGTTCAAAGCCGCCTTGACCCGCACCATCAACAGTTACGCCAACGCCAACGACCTCCTGAAGAAAGACACGGAATCGTTGAGCGGCGACGACGTGCGGGAGGGGCTCACCGCAGTCGTGAGCGTGAAAGTGCGTAACCCGCAATTCGAGGGACAGACCAAGGCAAAACTCGGCAATAGCGAAGTGAAGGGCATCGTCGAGGCCGCGGTGAACGACGCGCTCGGCACCTACTTCGAGGAGAATCCTCCGGTCGCCCGCAAAATCATCGGGAAGGCCATCGACGCCGCGCGCGCCCGCGAGGCCGCGCGAAAAGCGAAAGATCTCATCCGGCGAAAAAGCGCTCTGGATGGCGGCTCCCTGCCCGGCAAGCTGGCCGACTGTTCCGAAAAAGATCCGGCCTTGAGTGAACTGTTCATCGTCGAAGGAGATTCCGCCGGTGGATCGGCCAAGCAGGGCCGCGACCGGAAGTTCCAGGCCATCCTCCCGCTCAAGGGCAAGATCCTCAACGTTGAAAAAGCCCGCTTCGACAAGATGCTCAGCAGCGACGAAATCCGCACGCTGATTTTGGCGCTTGGCACCGGCATCGGCCGAAAAAAGGAAGATTCCGACAAACCGGACAAGGATGCGTTCGACATCGCGCGGACGCGGTATCACAAGATCGTGCTCATGACCGACGCCGATGTGGACGGCAGCCACATCCGCACGCTGCTGCTCACGTTCTTCTTCCGCCAGATGCCGGAGCTGTTGGAGCGGGGCTACATCTATATCGCCCAGCCTCCCCTCTTTAAGGTGAAGAAGGGCAAGACGGAACGATATCTCAAGGACGAGCCGGCGATGAACGAATATCTCGCGGATCTCGCGGTTGAGGGGGTGGAAGTCTCTCTCGAAAACGGCCGGGAGTTCGTCACGGGTCGCCGGTTGCTGCCTATTCTCAAGAAGCTGATCGCCTTCGAAAGCCTGCTCCACAAGGTCAACAAGAAACATCATGAAGCCAACATGCTGCGGGCGTTCGTGGATGAACCGGCGTTGACGCGAGAAGTGTTGAAGGATCCGGCCTCGCTACGCACGGTCGTGGACCATGTGAAAACCACCCTGGCCCTGGTCTATCCGAAGGCCGAGCCGACGATCGATATTCTGGAAGACGAAGAACATCAATCGAGCAAACTGGTGTGCAAGGTCGCCACGGGCGGGATCGCGTATGAGTTGCAGGTCACGCACGAATTGGTGGGATCGGCCGACTTCCGCGAATTGCAAAAACAAGCTCCCTCGGCCATCGGGCTGGGGAAACCTCCCTATAAGATCAGGATCAAGGAGGCTGAGGCGCTCAAGAACGGGTCGGCCGAGTTGGTACAGGCCATCCTGGAAGAAGGCAAACAGGGCTTGAACATTCAACGGTACAAAGGTCTGGGTGAAATGAATCCGGGCCAGCTCTGGGAAACCACCATGGATCCGGAGAAGCGGACCCTGTTGCGAGTGAACCTCGAAGACATGACTGGCGTCGATGAAATTTTCACGATTTTGATGGGTGATGAAGTGGAACCCCGGCGGAACTTTATCCAGCAACATGCGCTGGAAGTCCGGAATTTGGACGTATAGCCGATCCTGCTTGAGAAGACGATAACGTGATTCTGTGAATCCGTGGAGGGTAGATGCCGCCAGATGAACGCTTAGGCCAAATTGCGATCGAAGATGAGATGCGCTCGTCGTACCTTGATTACGCGATGAGCGTAATCGTCGGTCGCGCGCTGCCCGATGTGCGGGACGGGTTGAAACCGGTCCATCGTCGTATTTTGCACGGCATGAATGAGATGGGGTTGGCCGCCAACCGGCCGTACCGTAAATCGGCGAAGATCGTGGGCGAGATCATGGGTAATTACCATCCCCATGGCGACTCGGCGATTTACGACACCCTCGTGCGCATGGCGCAGAATTTCAACATGCGCTACATGCTGGTCGACGGTCAGGGCAACTATGGTTCGATGGACGGCGACGCGGCCGCGGCCATGCGGTATACCGAAGCCCGGTTGACCAAGCTGGCCGAAGAGCTGCTGGCGGATATCGAAAAAGAAACGGTCGATTTTGGTCCCAACTACGACGAGTCGCGGGTCGAACCGCTGGTCTTGCCGTCCCGGGTGCCGAACCTCCTGGTCAACGGCGCGGGCGGGATTGCCGTCGGCTATGCGACCAACATTCCCACGCACAACTTGGGTGAAGTCATCGAGGGGTTACTCATGCTGTTGGAGAACCCCGAGGTCACGATCGCGCAATTGATGAAGAAAATTCCGGGGCCCGATTTTCCGACCGCCGGGTTCATTTACGGCACGTCCGGTATCAAGGATGCCTATGAGACCGGTCGCGGACTGCTTACGGTGCGGGCCAAGGTCGCCATCGAGACGGACGAACGCACCGATCGCGAGCGGCTCATCATCACGGAAATTCCGTATCAGGTGAACAAGTCGAAGTTGATCGAAAAAATTGCCGACTTGGCGCAGGAAGACCGCGTGACCGGCATTTCCGATATCCGGGACGAGTCCGACCGTGAAGGGGTCAGGGTCGTCATCGAGTTGAAGCGCAATGAGATTCCGCTGGTGGTGTTGAACAATCTTTACAAGCACAGTCAGTTGCAGACGACCTTCGGCGTCAACATGCTGGCGCTAGTCAACAACCGGCCGGAGGTGCTGAACCTCAAGCGGATTCTGGAAGCCTTTGTCGAGCACCGGCGCGAAGTCGTGGTGCGACGCACTGCGTATGATTTGCGCAAGGCGGAAGAGCGCGCCCATATCCTCGAAGGGCTCAAGATCGCGTTGGACAACCTCGATGCCGTGATCGCGTTGATCCGGCGCTCGCAATCCCCCGATGTGGCTCGCGTGGGCTTGATGCAGCAGTTCCGGCTCTCAGAAATTCAGGCCAATGCCATTCTCGAAATGCGTCTCCAGCGGCTCACGCAACTGGAGCGCGATAAGTTGGTGGAAGAGTATCGCGAAGTGCTGAAGACGATTGAATATCTGCGGTCGGTCCTCGGCAGTGAAGCGTTGGTGCGGAAGATCATTCGCGATGAACTGACGGAGATCAAAGAGAAGTATCAGGACGAACGCCGCACGAAGATCGTCAAGGA
>DAONAB010000125.1:0-8571 GCA_035400805.1 Nitrospira sp.
GAGCACTCTTTCGTCGATCAATCACATGCCATTGAAATTGCTGACTTTTAACCACATCGATGATGACACGTTTTTGCGAAGCCTTATCGGCCACGATATGTCGCGGTGGATGAACCGTCTTCCACCACGACATATCGTGGAACGAACAATGTGGGTCTTAATTGAGCGAGTGAAAGAAAAAGAAACGGAAGAAGAAGAGAAGGAAACTACCTACCTTGAGGAGAACGCCGAATCCCCAACCGATACATCCGGCTACGAAGCGTGCTCGGTGCCAGGCCCAATTGTTCAGCCGCACCGCCGGGCCCTTCGATTCGCCAATCGAGCAACGTCAGCGATTGAAGAATGTGCCGGCGCTCTTCGTCTACCAAGGTCCGGCGCGGACTGACCTCCAGAGCGGCGGGCAGATTGATCATGGCCGGATCAATATGTAAATACCGATCATGACAGAGAATCAGTCCTCGCTCGATGAGGTTTTCAAGTTCTCGCACATTGCCGGGCCAGGCATATTGCACCAGACGCTCCATCGACGGCGCATCAAAATCTTCGCACGATCGCTTCAGCCGTTGAGCATGAAACCGCAGAAAATGCCGGGCGAGAATGGGGATATCTTCCGGCCGTTCTCTGAGTGGCGGCATATGAATGGGAAACACATTCAACCGATAGTACAGATCACTGCGAAATCGCCCCTGCTGGATTGCTTTTTCCAAATTGGCATTGGTCGCCGCAATCACCCGCACATCGACCGGAATGGGCTTGGTCCCGCCCACGCGATCCACCAGCCCGTCTTGCAAGACGCGCAAGAGCTTCGCCTGCGCCTCGAGAGGCATTTCGCCGATTTCATCGAGGAATAACGTCCCCCCGTCGGCCAGTTCAAATCGTCCAACCCGCTGATGATCCGCTCCGGTAAAGGCGCCGCGTTCATGGCCGAAGAGTTCGCTTTCAATCAACCCTGACGGAAGGGCCGCGCAATTCAGCCGAACAAAGGCCCGATCGCGCCGGAGGCTTCGCTCGTGAATGACACGCGCGAGCACCTCCTTGCCCGTTCCGGTTTCCCCGGTAATCATCACCGTCGCCGTCGTCGGGGCTGCCTGCCGCGCCAGCGTCAGCACCGCTTCGAATGCCCGGCTCCGTCCCGCGACCATGCTGTGATCCTGGGTCGCTTTGAGCTCTTCAGTCAGGTACACATTTTCGCGGGCAAGTTGTTCCCGCAGACGATTGATTTCCTCATAGGCGTTCACGTGAGCAATGGCAAACCCGATCTGCGTCGCGACCTGCTGAAGGAAATCCACATCGTCAGGATCGGGATGTCCGGCTTCGATGCTCCCGATGTTCAACGTGCCGAGACAGGCTTCCTGTACGACCATGGGCAGGTTGATCATGCGTCCCAGCCCTTCCTGCGCATAACTTTCATCCTCAATGAACAACCGCTCTTCGCGCAGGTGAGGCCGCACGTGCACGCGATGATGATCATAGACCCACCCCACAGCGCTCTGCGCGCGCGGAATCATGGCATCGCCTCGCAGCACGATTTTGGGGAGGTTCGTCTCCAAGGCGTAAAAACGAAAGGCGTCGGCCTGCAGATCGTAGACGGTGATTCCCGCCCGTTCCCACCGCACGACTTTGGTCAACTGATCGGTGATGGCGCGGAACAGGCTCTGCCGATTGCGCTGGGAGTTCAGCACATTGGTGACCGACAAGAGCGTGCGATAATTGAGCGTCACGTTCGGCACGGCGTGTTTTCTCCCGCCCGGGACAGGGGCTATCTGGAACGCTGAAACGCGCCTTGGAGCGAATGCCGGCAGGAGAGCAGGAAACCATCAGCAAGCCAGGCCAACGTTGACTGTCGGTGCTGCTCGAAGCGCGTGGTGCATCATAGGACGAGCTGTCCACGCATTCCAGACTGGAACCGCAATCTTCATCGAAAAATAATCTGTATTGGACCTGCTTCTCTGCGCCAGCCGATATGACGGGCTCGATTTCATGACAGCGAGGCTAACGTCTCCCCGCACCAAATGCGCGCCGGTCGTCATCCAGGGCAAAACCGGATTTCAGTCGTGAAGGATTGCGGCCTGCTTCTGGCCCCAACGATCGCGAATCGGGACCGATCGATGGCGTGAGGGGAAAAGTGGTTGCTCCCAGATCGGGGCTTCGTCGCGGCACAAATGAACTCGGACTGCGATCATTCCGTTCACGGGGGCGATCCAGTTTGGGAGACACCTGCCCTTCATTTGGCGACCGATCCACTTCTTTCCTGGGCCTCATTCGCTCAATGGCCCCCTCATCCTCGAGCAGTGAATCAATGCCTTCCCCTGACTCACTCACCACCAAATTCGTCGCCATCACTTCTTTTGCCATCGACTCCGCTGTCGGAAGCTCATCGGCATACACGTCCGTCTCATACTCGGCCGTGGATGGCGTGGCGAGCGACGTCCACACCGATTGCCCGGACTCGGTGATATTAATACTCGTCACGGTCGAGAGGCCCGGTCTGATCGGATGTTCGCGAAGCTCATCAGCGGGAAGCGCAATCCGCACGGGCACCCGCTCGACGATGTGAATGAAATTTCCCGTCGAATTGTCCGGCGGAAGCAACGCAAACGCGCTCCCGCTGCCCGGCACGAGGCCTTCGACCGTGCCATGGAAGGTTTGTTTCGATCCGTACAGACTGACGCTGACCAATGCCGGCTGCCCCGGCCGCACATGCTGCAATTCCGTTTCTCGCAGATTGGCTTCAACCCACAAATGATCCAGCGGCACGATGGTCATCAGCGAGGCGCCGGGCTGAACGCGATCCCCCACCTGCGCTTTTCGCTTGGCGACATAGCCTGAGATGGGCGCGCGAATCTGCTGGCGGGCATATTCAAGATGCGCCTCGATCAATTGGTGTTTGGCCAGATCGACCGATGGATGAGCCATCACCGTCGTGCCGCCGATCTGCGCATCCAGCGAATCGAGTTCCGCCTGCGTTTCCCGCACCTCCGCTTCCAGGCTCGCAATTTTGTCCGCCGTATTCTGCAGAATTTGTTTCGAGATGGCGCCGCTCGGGGAAGCCCGCTGATAGCGGTCCATGTCGTGCTCGGCGAGCTCCAGGCGAGCGGTGCGCGAGCGCAGTTTCTCCGCCAATTGTTTGCGATTGATGAACAACGCCGCGATCCGCCGGACCTCCTCACCCAACCGTCCTCGCGCCCTGCCCAATGCGGCATAGGCTTGATGTTCATCCAGGCGCACGAGCAAGTCGCCGCGGTTCACGAATTGTGTCTCTTCCGCCAAGACCTGCGTGATGATGCCGGACGCCTGCGCCGCTACCGGCACCAGATTGCCGGTGACGTAGGCATTGTCGGTGCGGATCCAAAACCGATCATGGGTGTACCAATACATGAGATACCCGACGGTGGCGATCAGGACCAGCAGGGCCACGACCAAGAGGCGCCGGTTCCGCCGCGCGCGAATGGCCTTCGGATGAATGCGATAGGAGCTTGCCGCTGGCGGCGCGCCCGGGGATTGCGAAGATTGAGACATATCTGCGGTTGTGGTGCTCATAGATTTAGCTCGGGTTGTGTTTCGGTCGCTTTTCGATGTCCGGATTGTGATACCCGCCGCCCAGGGATTCGATCAGATCGACGGCGGCCACCAATTGATCGCTCTCCAAGGCTCGTAGGGCATATTCCTGTTCGAGCACGGGATACCGGTGGCGCAGCACCTCGCGATCGTCGTCCAAACCGTTGACGAGACGCACTTTCGCCAATTTCCAATCTTCACCCAGTGACGCGACCAACCGTTTGTGCGAGGCCATGATCTCGTGGGTTGTGTGCCAGGCACTGAGGCTATCCGCCACTTCCCGCATCGCATCCAGGAGGGTGTCATTGTAGAGTTCCACGGCCGCGTCATATTCCGCGCGCTGCGCCCCCAATTCTCCTCGCAACCGGCCGCCTTCAAACCAGGGCATCCGCAACCCCGGCGCCAGACCATAGGTGAAGCTCTGTCCGCTAAAGAGAAAATTCGCCAGCTTGTCGGTGCCCTTGGCTAACGTCAGAGCATTGAAGCCCACAAACCCCGTGAGATCGATGGTGGGATAAAACTGGGTCGTCGCCACTCTGACCAACCGCGAGGCGGCGTGCGCACGATACAAGGCTGCCGCCAGATCCGGACGATGGACCAAGAGGCCGATTGAAAGATGATCCGGCGCGGGAATCTGTTTGGGAATAGTGGCCATGGGCTTGGCAAACAGATGAGCCGCCTCGTCCGGACCCTTTCCCGCTAGTCGCGCCAGCAAATGCCGCTGCACATCCAATTGGTCACGGATCGCAGCTTGCCGCTTGAACGCGGCCTCGTAGTCGGCCACGGCAATTTTGAAGGGCTGATCGTTGTCGAGGCCAAGCCGAAACCGGGTCTCCGCGAGAGTCTTGAGATCGCGGCGGATGCCCACAATCGTCTTCACGATCGTGAGCTGCTGTTGCAGGGCCTGCCCCCGGAAATAGGCGCGGGCAATACCGGTGGTCAGTCGTAACCGCACTTCGGCCGTTTCCGCCTCTTCCGCGGCCGCGTGACCCAGGGCCGCCTCGAGCATGGCGCGATTTTTCCCCCAGAAATCGAATTCATACCGGAAGCTGAGCGGGTTGATGATGCCGTACATGATTTTGATCCCCGCCACTTCGGGATTCAGGGCGGCGAACACGCCATGTTGGGAGATGCGCTCATAGGTCAACGAGGCATCGGCTTCCAGGAACGGCAACAACCGGGCACCTTCTACCTTCACCAGCGAGGTGGCTTGCCGCAACCGCGCAGAGGCATGTTTGAGCCCGGGATTGTCATTGAGCGCGGTTTCGATCAGCCCGTTCAGCTCAGGATTGCCGAACTGTTCCCACCAATGATCATCCGGCCAGTTCTGCAGCCGGCTCGTGACCTCGGCGAGAGTCTCCGTCATCTCCGGGGGGTCGAGATATTGGGCGGGAGGATCGCCTTTGGGAATCCAGGCGCAGCTGCCGAAGAGCAAGACGCAGGCGATTCCCAGGCTCATTCGCACCTGATGTACCAGTGTGGAACCCGGTCTCATGGCACCTCCTCTATCAACTCCTCAGCACGTCGTACACGCAGATCGTCCTCAGGACTGGACGCGATGGGCACATGCGTCGGATGCGCGAACCAGACGAGGACGCCCAATCCAATAAAAATGAAACTGGCCACGAGAAATGCATCGTTGAGGCCGAGTATCGCCGCTTCCTGCCTGATCACTACACCGAGCTTGGCTTGGGCTTCGGAAACAGACAGGCCTGCGGCCTGCAGTTTCGCGGCCAGCTGTCCCATCGGGTCGTAGGAAATCGACTGCCGCCCCCCGAAGTGATCCGCCAGATGCAGTTGATGAAAATGAATGCGCCGGAACAGGACGATGCCTTGAAAGGTGATCCCGAATGCGCCGGCGGCAACACGCAGCAAATTGGCGACTTCCGCGGCCCGCATCACCAACGGACCGGAGAGTCCGTGCAAGGTCAGCACGGTGATCGGCGTGAAGAAGGAGCCCAAAAAGATTCCCTCCACCACCATGGGCCAGAATAATTCTTCGTACGAATGCGGGTCGTCGTACAGCCCGATCCAGTAAAAGGTCCAGGCAAAACCGAGACAATTGAGAAAAACCAGCCAGCGCGCATCGACATACTTGCAGAGGTAATGCATGACCGCGATGATCGGGGCGCTCAGCAACACCAAGGGCAACAGCGCGAGGCCGGCTAACTTCGAGGAATATCCGAGGATGAGTTGAATCTGCACAATGAGGAGGGACAACAACCCTTGGATCGAGAAAAACCCGAGTGTCAGGCAGATGATGCCGATGACGAAATTGCGATGGAAGAACAGCCGGAGATCCAACGTGGGATGCCGCTCCCCGAGTTCCCAGATGATGAAACAGGGAAACGCAATGAGCAACACCACGGCAATGACTTGAAGAAAGGGCGAGTCCAACCAGTCGAAATCGTTGCCCATGTTGAGCAATGTCTGCAGACCGAGCAACAGGACGGCCAGCAGCAGGAACCCGACCAGGTCGAAGCGAGCATGCCGTCGATGAAATCCGCGACCGTACAACAAGGCGCCCAGCGTGCCGACAATCACCAGCGTCAGCACAAAATCGAGGTAAAAGAGAAAGCGCCATCCGAGCATATAGGCGATGTAGCCTCCCACCGGCATGCCGATGGTGAAGGGCGTGATGCTGAAGAGTCCCCAGACGGTCAAGGCCACGGCCTTGAGCCGTTTGGGATATTCGTTGAGGAGCATGGATTGAGCAATCGGCAGCGTAATACCGCCTGCTATGCCTTGCACGATGCGAGCGGGAACAAATTGCGCCAGCGTTCGGCTGTCGCCGCATAGATAGGATGCAATGCTGTATACGATAAAGGCGCCGATCAGAAGACGGTAATCGCCGATTCGTCCCGACAGGTACCGCGCGAGCGGAAAACCCAGCGCCAACCCGACCATGAAGTCGGTTTGCGCCCAGGTCAGAAAACTGGGCAACACCCCGCCCAGATCCCCGGAGACATGCGGCAACAAGGCGATGTAAGAGCCGGCGTTGAATAAGACGACGATGTGCGACAAGCCGAGGACGGCATTGAAGAGCACGAATCGCCATCCGTGTAATCGCCTGAGATACACCGCAGCCATGACGACGTTTCCTCACTGCTAAGAAGACTGATACGACGGGGAATATCCCGCCTGCTCGCCCCTGGTAGTCATGGGCTGAGCCGGAGCCTGAGCGGGAGCCGCTGACGGCGCCGTGGCGTGATGCGCCGCATAAATCGCGAGCCCCGTAAACAGCATGCCGCCGACCAGATTGCCCAGCGTGACGGGAATCTGATTCCAGAGCCACCAGGTGGAGAGGCTCACGTCTGCGCCGAGCATCATGCCGACCGGCATGAGAAACATATTGACCACGGCATGCTCAAAGCCTTGCGAGAAGAACAAGAGCGTCGGCCCCCAGATCGCGACAAACTTCCCGGACAACGACGTCGACATGTAGGCAGCAACAACGGCGAGACTGACCATCCAGTTGCACAACATGCCTTTGGTGAATGCCGCCAGAAGACCCGCCGAACCGTGCGAGGCGTAGTAGGTGGTTTTGGCTTGCGCAATCGCGATCAACTTCGTGCCGACGGCATTGAGCGGCGCATCGCCACCCGTGGTCAGCGCAATGGCGAATAACGTCGCATACAGCACGCTGCCCAAGAGATTGCCGAGGAACACCCAGCCCCAGTTGGCAAAGACATGCGACAGCCCGGCGTTCTTTTGACCGTTGGCCGCCGCGACTGGGAGCAGCGCGAAGCTGCCCGTGATGATCTCCGCGCCGAGCAGAATCGCCAACGCCAATCCGAACGGAAAGACCAAACTTCCAAGGATCCAATAGCCGGTTTCGACGGCCACCGTGACGGCCATGCTCGTTCCGATCCCGAGGTAGGCACCGGCCAACATGCCACGCAGCACCAGTTGGCGCGGGGGCAAACTCAACTTGAGCGCGCCACCGGCTAACATACTGTCCACGACGCCGTAGGGCTTCACATAGTCCATTGTCTCCTCCTTGTTCGGTCCGCCATTGCTCGCACTCCGCGCGATTCGCCGACCCGGTCACTGAGACTTCACGATCGTCGAGTTGAGCAAGGCGCATGCCTCGCGAAGAATTGCTGTCTCACGCAATCGTCGCGGCGACGAATGGCGACTCAACGCATCTGTCCGCGCAGCCGTCCGCACGATCGCACGACGCGTAAAACCACCATAGATAGGGCGGGATCGCACGGGCGCACGGTGCGAAATCGCTCATTTCTCTGCGAGACGGCGGTTTGAACACGAGAGAAAGGACTCAACAGATGCCGCGGTGGACGGGAAGCGGTGACCGGCTTGAGCAATCACTGAGGGCTACAGTCAGGCGGCAAAGTTGCACAGTGGTGGGGGTGCAGACTACGATAGCGAGGAGGACTAAGATCGGCCTTGAGTGACCTGCTAAGCAATCTACCCATCGCCCGCAAGTTATTTCTTGCGTCGGTGATTCCTGCGCTCACCGTCGTGCTGCTCAGCATCTTGACCTATCGCAGCGTCACGACCTTCTCCGACGACGAAGGTCAATTGAACGATATCTATTATTCTCAACGGCTGGCATCAGAATACCTGCGACTCGTGGTTGACCTGGAAACAGGGTTCCGGGGTTTTGTGCTGACGAGCCAGGAACATTACCTGTTTCCTTATCGCACCGCACAAGACCACGTCCTGAACATCGGCCGCACATTGGAAGCTCAGGTATCGCAGCAGGATGATCAACGGGCCCTCATTACCTCCGTGCAACAATTGGTCAAGCAGTTCATCAATGAGAAGGAACTGCTGATCGATGCCGTGAAGGCGGAGCACCCCAATGAGGCGCGGGAATATATCGAAGAGGGCAAAGGCCGGGCGTTGATGCTGAAGATCCGGCAGGACATGGGCCGGTTCGAACATCTCACGCAGACGGCCCTGAATACCAAGTTGGCGAAAATCACCCAGGATCGGGACACCATGCTGATGACCATTCTGGGTGGAGGGCTCTTCGCCTTGATCTGCATG
>DAONAB010000126.1:0-8561 GCA_035400805.1 Nitrospira sp.
CCCGTGAACGCCTCGATCGCGATGTTTGTGTCGCTTCTGGTCGCCTTCATCGTTATCCCCTGGTTCTGTCAGACCTGCTACCGGCCTGGGGTACACATGGCGGGCGTCGATCACGATTCATTCGAGGGGAGCCGAAGTTATCGGCTGTATCGCCGGTTGCTGGCACCGGTGTTGTCCCATCCCGTAATGGCGTATCTGGTGCTGGCCGTCATTGCGCTGCTGTTGGCCGGTTCGGTCCTGTTGTTCTGGACGCGCGATGTGGTGGTCAAAATGCTGCCGTTCGACAACAAGAGCGAATTGCAGCTGGTAATCGACATGCCGGAAGGCACGACATTGGAGGAAACGGCGCGCGCGACCAAGGCCCTGACGCAGTATGTGCGCACCATTCCCGAACTGCGGGATTATCAGGCCTATGTCGGCACCGCCTCGCCCTTTAACTTCAACGGCCTGGTCCGCCACTATTATCTGCGCGACCAGCCTCATGAGGCCGACATTCAGATCAATCTGCTGGCCAAGGACAAGCGGCAGGCGCAGAGCCACGACATTGCGCAGCGGATTCGCCCGTCAGTGCAGGATATCGGGCGGCTGTACGGGGCGAATGTCAAAGTGGTCGAAGTCCCGCCTGGTCCGCCGGTGCAGTCCGTGCTGGTCGCGGAGATTTACGGACCGGAGTATGACCGGCAGATCGAGATCGCCAAGGACGTTCGCCGGATGTTTGAATCGACCGCCGGGGTGGTCGATGTCGATGACTATCTGGAAGCGGACCAGGTCAAGTACGTCTTTACGGTCGACCGCGCCAAGGCCGCATTGGCGGGTATTCCGTCGGAAGAAATCGTGCGAACCTTACGCCTTGCGCTGGAAGGCGCCGACGTCGGTCTGGTGCATATTCCCAAAGAACGGCGTCCGGTGCAGGTGAAACTTCGCCTGCCGATCATCGAACGAACCGGGTTGGAACATCTCGGGGAAATCGCGTTGCGTACGACCGCGGGCCACATGGTGCCGCTCTCCGAACTCATCCGTGTCGAACAGACCGTACGCGAACAGGCGATCTATCATAAAAATCAGAAGCCAGTCGTGTATGTGATTGCGGATGTCGGTGGGACAGGCCCCGACAAGGGCGAGAGCCCGGTCTATGGCGTGATGGGGATCGGGAAGAAATTAGAGCAGTACCGGTTGCCGGAAGGGTATGCGCTGGAGCAACAGTATGCCGTGCAGCCCTGGTCGGAACAGCGGTTTGCGATGAAGTGGGACGGGGAGTGGCACATTACCTATGAAACATTCCGAGACATGGGCATGGCGTTCGCGGCGGCCTTGGTACTGATCTATCTGCTGATCGTGGCGCAGTTCCAGTCGTTCCTCACGCCGATCGTCATCATGGCGCCTATCCCGCTGACCTTGATCGGCATCCTGCCTGGCCACTGGCTCACGGGATCGTATTTTACGGCCACGTCTATGATCGGGTTTATCGCGCTGGCCGGCATCATCGTGCGGAACTCCATTCTCCTGGTGGATTTCATTCAGCATCAGGAAGCCGAGGGCATCGCGCTGGTGGAAGCAGTCATTCGTGCGGGAGCGATTCGAACCCGTCCGATTCTGCTGACCGCGGCGGCGCTGATGGTCGGTGCCTTCGTTATCATTCTCGATCCGATCTTTCAAGGTCTCGCAGTGTCGCTGCTGTTCGGCGTGGGCGCCTCGACGGTATTGACCCTGATCGTCATCCCTGTGCTCTACTACCTCTGGATCGGCGAGCGACGGTCTGTCTCTGCCTGTCCCTTGCCGCAAGCCGGTGATTCGACTGCCCCACGACATGTCGTGGGCAATCAGCCGGGCTGAAGCGGCAGCAGGACCTCGCGCCCTCCCTGTGACTGCCTCACCTGTTCCACGAGACCCTTCTTTAATTCCTACGCAGGCCTGTGCAGAGGAAAAAAACTTCTCAATGAGTGAGCGGGAAATTATACTGATGCCCCTCGCGGCACGCCGTGGTGTCGCCGGATCTGTGATGGAGGGAGTCTCTCGTCATGTCGCGAAGCGGTGAGCAAGTGTCGATGGGCAGTGTAGGACACGAGCAGGAATCAGCGATGCCCTCCTGGTGGGAGGCGGACACGCATCGGTATGTGCAGGTGCTGCTACTGGCTCTCGTGGGCGGCTGGGCCTATTTTGCCAATCTCCACGTGTCGTTACTGGAAGGCAGTGAAGGGCTGTATGCGGGTATTGCCGGAGAGATGGTCCGGCGGGGAGAATTTTTCGACCTCACCTATCAAGGTATTCCTTATTTCAATAAGCCGCCGCTGTTTTTCTGGTTGCTGAATCTCTCGACGTCGGTCTGGGGCGATCACGAAATCGCGTTACGCCTGCCCGGCTCGTTGGCTGCGGTGGGCACCATCCTGCTGACCTACCTATTGGGGACTCAGCTGATGTCGTCTCGGGCCGGGTTCTGGGCTGCGCTGGTCGTCGCCACGAGTCACGTCTTTCTCTGGTATGGCCGCCGCGTGTTGTTCGATTCGACCCTGACGTTTCTGGTCACCCTGGCCCTCTTCGCCTGGATACAGGTGCAGATCCTGGGCCGAAGTTCACGGTGGTATCTGCTCGCCTTCCTCAGTATGGCGCTCGGTGCGATGCTCAAGGAGATGCATGGATTTTTCCTCCCCCTGCTGATCATGGCGCTGTATGCGGTGATTCAGCGCGACGCCCGCATGGTACGGGACAAGTTTTTCTGGATCGGACTGGCAGGAGCCATTGCGTTGCTGGCCTGGTATGCGCAGCTGCTGAGCGTCGGGTATCAGCATCATTTTCTCCTGGGGAGTGCCATCAAATCCGTGTGGAATAGCGGCTTGTCCGGCGCAGCCGGGACCTCCAAAGACGGGCACCCCATCTATTGGTATCTGGGCATGATGTGGGCGGATTTTTTTCCCTGGTGTGCGTTGCTGCCGTCTGCCTTGCTGTTGTTGTGGCGTCAACGACCTCTGCGCTCGCACCAGACGGAGTTGTTATTGCTGGTGTGGGTGCTGGGCCTCTTCACAGCATTCAGCCTGGCCACGCTCAAGCGGGAGCCGTATCTGACGACCCTCGTGCCCGGCATCGGGTTGATGATTGGATATTTCTATCATCGGTCCGGCCTGTCCGCAGAAACCTCTCGGACCATGCCTCCGTTGTTGAGAGGGTTCCTGGTGATTCTGGCCCTTGTCTTCATCGGGGGCATGTTCTTCGGCGCGGCACCGTTGCGCCGTCGTTGGCTGGTCTCTGCGCCGGTCGTGTCGCCCGCATTCATCGTGATCATGGTGTCTCTGGCCGGCACGCTCCTGTATGCCGCCATCACCGCCCGCCTGCAGTTCGCGTTGCGCATGGTCGGCCTGCTTGCGGCGGCCTATGTGGTGCTGGTGGTGAACTATGTGTTTCCCGCCATCGATCAGGCCGCTTCGCCGCGCAAGGCGACGGAGCAGATCAAATCCCTGGCGAAAGAAGCAGGCCCGCCTATGTTTCTCTTCATACCCGGTTGGCCGAAAAATGAGGATGCGGTGTATTACTTGAAGCGGGACACAGTCGTGCGCGATCTCCCTGATGAGGATGCCCTGCATCATGCGGTTCGAGCCCAGGGGCCCATCCGGGTCATTACCGAAGAATCACATATGGCTGCTCTCCAGAAGCAGGCAGGCTTGGTCGTCGAAACGCTGCAAGAGTTCCCGCAACCGAGTCGCAAGCATCTCTATCTGCTATCCGTTCACGCCAAGAGTTAGGTCCCTCCAGTCCAGCGGCTCTGTTGCATTCTGCCACAGAGCCGCAAGCGCCTTCTGTAGCAGACCTCCCCGATTCTGACGTCCATCTCGATCATCCGGTTCTGTCCTCGATACGTAGGAGAAGCGGTTGACCCTGCCCGTACCATGGGGTAGGCAGGGCGTCATCCTTGCACCTCTTCTGTTTGGAGCCGGTTTGTCTTGTGAAACCGGACCCTGTCCCGCACCAGGGGGAAGGGGAACAGGCACGCAGCATCCCGGTGGTTCATCCGGACGGCGCCGGGAGGTTTCTGTCACGAATCGAGGAGGGGGCATGCATCCGATTCATCCGATGGTCGTTCACTTTCCCATTGCGTTTTTGTTGGCAAGCTTGCTCTTCGATCTCATCGCCCTGCGATGGCGTGGACAAGAATGTCGCGCCACCAGCCTGTCCCTGTTGGCGCTCGGAGTCCTGGCTGCCTTGGTGGCCCTGCTCACCGGTCATCTCGCGGAAGAGGCTGTAGAGCATAGCGGGACGATTCCCAAGCAGGCCATCGAAACACATGAGGAATTGGCATTCGCCGCCTTCTGGGTGTTTGCCGGACTGCTGGGCGTGAAACTGTTGTCCTATTGGGGCTGGATGCGGGAGCGTGCGCTCCTCGTCCTGTTCATTGGTGTGGGCGGGTCGGTGTTATTGCTCGTGGCCAGTTATTACGGCGGCGACCTGGTGTATCGCTACGGCGCAGGGGTCTTGCCTCGATGAACATGATCGGCACTCTCACGTGCATGGTTGCTGCGACGGCTGTGCTTCTCGGGACGTCGCCGGTCTCTGCCGAGCAGTCCGATGCTCGTTCACCGCTGGGCGACAGAGCCGTGTTGCGAGCGGGCCAGGTGGTGCAGGGTGATTATTTTGCGTTTGGTCCGCAGGTGGAAATCTCGGGCATCGTGAATGGTGATCTGTACGCGGCCGGCGGTGAAGTGATTGTGGATGGCGTCGTGAACGGCGATGTGATCGTGGCGGGGGCCAAGGTTATCCTGTCCGGCACGATTGCCCAGGATGCCCGTGCGGTCGGAGCGCATGTGATTGTGAGCGGGACGATCGGGAGAAACGCCACCCTCGCCGGTGTCGACGTGCATGTGACGGAGGCGGCGAGCGTGCGCGAGAACGTCATCGCCGGCGGCGGCTCTGTGCAACTATCCGGAGCGATCGGCCGGGACGCACGGGTCGGCGCCTGGCACGCGACCTTCTCCAACGAGATCGAACGCGATCTCATCGTGGCGGCTGAATCGGTACGTCTGACCTCGAAGGCCTCGGTCGGTGGCCGGTTGAGATACTGGGGAGAGGTCGCGCCTTCGATCGACGAGGAAGCCGTTGTTCGCGGGCCGATTACGCGTCGCCCTCTGCCGGAGGGGTGGAGCACCGAGCGGGCCCGCCAGGGACTGATCGGGATGCGATTCCTGGCGGCCTTCGTCAGTTTCCTCTCCACGTTGGTCCTGGGATTGATTCTCCTGCGGGTCTGTCCGCGGTTTGTCGGGCAGGTCACGGCGGCGATGCGTGAACGGCTCGCGCCTTCTGCAGGATGGGGGCTTGCCGCATTGGTCGTGACACCGCTGGTGGCGCTCAGTTTCGTGGTGACGATGATCCTGCTGCCGGCAGGAGTGATCCTGCTCGCGCTGTATGGCGTGGCGGTCTATCTGGCGAGAATCTTTGCCATCACCTACGCCGGACAATGGTTCTTTCGCCGCCGGGACGACTCCCCCTCACTTGCCCGGCCCTTTGTCGCAGGGCTGCTGGTGTATTCCCTCCTGACACTCCTGCCGGTCATCGGAGGGCTGTTGACCTTCGTCACCGTGATGATGGGATTGGGCGCGTTGTTAGTGGCTGGAACACAACGACTCGCCGTGACAGAGGACCAGGATACGATGGAAGGCACCCCCTGACGCAGGCCATGGATCGCCCTCATACAACCGAGCCTCAGGGCCAAGCGGCTGCGGTGAGCTTCGTGGAAGGTCGAACCCTGCGTTGTCGCGGCTCGTGGACGATGACCGACCTCGGACCGGTCGAACGGGCCCTGAGGGTGATGGATTGGCCGGCCGGTGGTGCCTTTCGATTTGAAGGAAGCGGGATACAGGCCCTCGACACTGGCGGCGCGGTGGTTCTGTCCCGGGCGGTCAGGGAAGCCCAGCGGCGGGGCTGCGACGTGACCGTCGAAGGGTTGCGTTCCGAACATGCGCAGCTCATGAACCTGGTATCGGTTCATTGGAACGCCATGATGGCGCAGGTGGCGGCACGGCCGAAGGGAACGGCGCGTCTTCAATCCTCGATCAGCCATCTCATCAGCCGGTTCCTGCAGGGGTTAGAGTTTATCGGCGAGAGTGTGATGGCGCTGCTGCGGGTCTGCTCGTCGCCTGCTCACCTGCGCTGGCGCAGCGCCTTGAACAGTCTTCGGCTCGATGGGGTGAATGCGTTGCCGATCACCGGGCTGCTGACCTTTCTCATCGGCGTCGTCATCGCGTATCAGGGCGCTGAGCAATTGCGAAAGTTCGGCACCAATATTTTTATCGTGGACCTGGTAGGGATTTCACTGCTGCGCGAAATTGCGCCGCTGATCGCTGCCATTTTGATCGCCGGACGGTCGGGATCGGCGTACGCGGCACACATCGGCACGATGAAAGTCACGGAAGAACTGGATGCGTTGCGCACGTTCGGATTGTCGCCCACCGAGTTGCTGGTCTTGCCGCGGATGCTGGCCTTGATCGTGGCGTTGCCGTTGTTGACCGTCTATGCCGATGTGCTGGGCGTGTTCGGCGGGATGTTGATCGCGGCGAATCAGCTCAACGTCAGCTTTACGGCCTTTCTGTCGCGGTTCGAGGAAGCGGTGGCCTTGCGGCATTTCTTAATCGGCATCGGCAAGGCGCCGTTTTTTGCTGTCATCATTGCGATGGTCGGATGTTATCAGGGCTTCCAGATTCGTGGCGGCGTGGATGATGTGGGACGGCACACCACCCTGAGCGTGGTGCAAAGCATTTTTCTCGTCATTATTTTTGACGCCTTATGCAGCATCATGCTGAATTGGTGGGATCTCTAGCCTGGACCACTCATGCATACCTACTGCGACATTCGATACTCTCGTCCGGCGGGGCTTTTCTCGCTCGGCCTCCTCACCGTATCGCGGATACGCCTGCGTCGGTCTCGCCTGCGAGAAGCCCCGGCGGACTTCGGTCTCGAATGCCTTGCGACGGTATGCATGAGTCATCCTGGATACAAAATGTTCGAAATTCGCTCTTCGGTCCAACATGATCTTGGGGAGTGACCGGTGCCATGGCTATAGTAGTCATGCACACTGAGACGCCTGTGATTGAGGTCAGCCACGTCTCGACGCAATTTGGACCGGCAATAGTGCATCAGGATGTGAGTCTCGCGGTAATGAAGGGCGAGGTGTTCGCCATCGCCGGTGGCAATGGGTGCGGAAAATCGACGCTCTTGCGGGAAATCATCGGGCTGCTGAATCCGACGGCCGGACGTATCCGTCTGCTGGGGGCCGATAGCCGCGACCTTCAACATACTGACGGCGGATCCTTGCATCGCCGCTTCGGCGTGATGTTTCAGCATGGCGCATTGTTCAGTTCGATGACGTTAGCAGAAAATGTCGCCGTGCCCTTGCGGGAGCATACGCCGTTAAGCGCCGGGCTCATCCGGGATATCGTGGCATTAAAAATCGCCTTGGTCGGCTTACCGCCTGACAGCGGCGCGAAATTTCCACGAGAGCTTAGCGGGGGCATGAGGCGGCGTGCCGCATTGGCTCGTGCGATTGTGATGGACCCGGAGCTCTTGTTCCTCGACGAACCCACGGCCGGCTTGGATCCGATGATCGCCGCCGGCTTTGACGATCTGGTGCTCGATCTGAAGCGGTTGTTGGGGCTCACCGTCGTGATGGTCACGCATGATCTGGATTCGTTATGGCGCATTGCGGATCGCGTGGTGGTGCTGGGGGAGGGCCATGTCCTGGGAATGGGGACCATGGAACAGCTGGCGGCTTCGGAGGATCCCGCGGTCCGGAGTTATTTTCACGGTTCACGGGGCCGCGCCGCGCAGTTGAATCACAGCGGGGGACAGCCGCATCGCGATTGAGAGGTGACGAATGGAACCGAAGGTCAACTACGTCGTGGTCGGCGCATTCGTCCTCTTGCTGGGCGCCACGGTGCTCGGTGCGGTGCTCTGGCTGGGGAAGACCGATTACCGCGGCGTCTATGATCGCTACTACGTCTACACCAGGGAATCCGTGGCCGGTCTCAGTGTTGATTCGACCGTCAAATACCGCGGGGTCGATGTCGGTCGAGTGAAGGAAGTCATTCTCAACCCCGAGAATTCCGAGGAGGTCCGCGTGACGTTGGACATCGTCGGAGGGACACCCCTCAAAACGGATACGCAGGCGGTGTTGGTCACGCAAGGACTCACGGGATTGGTGACGTTGAATCTGACGGGAGGAACCAGAGACGCGCCGCCGTTGACGCCCGTTGCAGGGCAGGCGTATCCGGTGATCCAGAGCGTGCCCTCCTTGTTCGGCCGCTTGGACGGAACCTTGGCGAAACTCTTGTCCGACCAGGGCCTGTCGAATCTCGTCGCCAATGTGAATGGGCTGGCGCAGAATGCGTCTCTCTTATTGGATGAGCAGAATCGTACGCAGTTCCGGCAGATCCTGAAAGACCTGGGAGAGGTGACGAAGGTGCTGGCGGCCAGGAGCAGCCAGGTCGACCGCGGTGCGCAACACGCGGCAGAGGCGGCCGAGCGGACTGCGCGCCTCACAGAGCACCTGGGCGTACAACTGCCGGCGCTCTTGGAGCGTATGG
>DAONAB010000127.1:0-8522 GCA_035400805.1 Nitrospira sp.
CCCGTGGTTATTCGTAGCTGTCCCTGTTCGCCTGTCACCACCAGGGATCCCACCTTCCAGACACCGCCCGAGCGCCCCGTTGACAAAGAGGCTATTAATGAAAGCACCACATCGCCACGCGCCCCAACGGCAGAGGGCGAAAGACTCTGCATCGCTTGCCTGAGTATGCGGCGCTGCAGGGCCGCCCGCTGTTCGAGCAAGGCTCCTCGATCAAGAATGACGGTCTGTGCGTCTCGACTCAGGGTGACCCGTTCCAAGCGCTCTGCAGCCAGGCGCTCCAACAGCCGATCGTCTTCGCGCACGATGTCCGCCTGGCGGGCGAGCAACCGGACCGCCGCCGGAGCCAGCGACTCCATCACGGGGAGTAGTTCATGCCGGACTCGATTACGAAGATACCTGGGCGTCGCATTGCTGGAATCAGTCCGGAAGGACAACTGCTTGCTTGCCAGATAGGACAGGATGTCGCGCCGCGTCACTGTCAGGAGCGGGCGCACAAAGAGATGCCCACGGGTATGCGGGATGCCGCTCAAGCCTCGCAAGCCGGCCCCGCGCAACATCCGCAATAATACCGTCTCAGCCTGATCATCCGCCGTATGGCCAAGCGCCACGCGATCGACGCCGAGTTCGCTGATCAGGTCACGGAACAGCCGATAGCGCAGCTCCCGGGCACGCGCCTGCAATGAGCTCGAAGAACCCGGGCCACGCGCGGGAATAGACAGCGCTTTGACGACACACGGAAGATTCAGCCGGCGACAGAGCTCGGCGACAAACGCGGCATCCCCCTCCGATTCGGCTCCCCGCAACCCGTAGTTACAATGGACGACCGTCAGCGAGAATTTCCACGTCGGCGCGAGCTCGTGGAGGACGGAGAGCAGGGCTACCGAATCCGGCCCGCCGGACACGGCCACCAGAATTGACTGGCCCGATTGGATTAATGCGCGCAGGCGAAGGGCCCTGGCAACCTGGTTACGAAGCGGGTGCGGCGGCGTTGTGGAAGAACCTGCCATCGCTCATGACTGGGAATGGAGGGGGGAGACCGTATCTACTGCCGTCTCGCGCAACTGTGTGCGGGCGGCATCCACATCCAACTCGATCTGTCTGGTCAACGCCTCTGCAGACGCGAACACGCGGTCTTCTCGAACAAATCCCAGCAGCTCCACACGAATCGTCTCTCCATAGAGCTCCAGTCGCTCATCCAGGATCGAGACCTCGAGTAACCGTTCTCCGGCCCCAAACGTGGGCCTGGTGCCGATGTAGACGACCGAGTCTAAGGCACGCCCATTCCAGAGCACTCTCGCGGCATAGACCCCGTCGGGAGGAATGACTCGGCCTTCAGGGAGGCGAAGATTGGCCGTGGGCCATCCCAGCTCCGTCCCGCGGTGAGCGCCGGGAATCACCTGCCCTTCAATGCCATAGGGTCTCCCGAGGAAGCGAATGGCTTTTTGCAGGTCACCCGCTTGAATCATCTGGCGGATCCGCGTCGAGCTCACCACCTCGCCGTCAATCATGACCGGTGGCGTCGGATGCACGCGAAACCCGAGCTGTGCGCCGAGTTCAAGCAGATCCGCAATTCGACCGGCCCGCCCCTTCCCGAACGCAAAGTGCTCTCCGACAAACAACTCTCGCGTGCCGATTCCATCACACAGCACTTGCTTCGCGAACTGCGCAGGGCTCAACGAGGCAAACGCGGTCGTAAATTCCAGAAACACCACTTCATCGATGCCGGCAGCCTCGAACCGAGCCAGCTTTTCCTCCGGCGTCGTCAGAAACATCAGATTGACCTGAGGAGCCAGAATCTTGACCGGATGCGGATCAAACGTGAGCACTAGCGCTGTGCCCGCCTCGCGCCGAGCCGTTGAGACCACCCGATCCAAGAGGGCCCGGTGGCCGTGATGATGACCATCAAAATTGCCGATGGTCACGACAGAATAAGGCCTGGCGATAGACGGGGTAAGACCGCGCGAAACTTTCATGCGTGCCGTGACTGAAGCAAGGCGGCCGCTTCTTTGGCAAAATAAGTCAGGATGATCTCGGCCCCCGCCCGCTTGATCGACAACAATGACTCCATCATGGCTCGACGCTCATCCAGCCAACCCGCCTGTGCAGCAGCTTTGATCATGCTGTATTCGCCGCTTACCTGATAAGCGGCAATGGGCAGGAGCGTCCGCTCACGCGCCGCGCTGATGATATCCAGATAGGGCATCGCTGGCTTGACCATGATGATATCCGCGCCCTCTTCGACATCCAGATCGATTTCCCGTAACGCCTCTCGCTTGTTGGCCGGATCCATTTGATATGACTGCCGGTCGCCGAACTGCGGGCTGGAGTTGGCGGCATCGCGAAAGGGCGCATAAAAGCAGGACGCGAATTTCGCCGCATAGGCCATGATCGGAATGTCGACGAATCCGGCCCGATCCAGTTCGTCGCGAATGGCGGCCACCCGTCCATCCATCATGTCTGACGGGGCGACCATATCGGCACCCGCCTCAGCATGGGTCTTCGCCATGGCCCTCAGACAATCCAACGTCTCGTCGTTGACGATTTTTCCGTTTCTGACGATGCCGCAATGTCCGTGGCTCGTGTACTCGTCGATGCAGACATCGGTAATCACCACCAGCTCAGGAACCTGGTCCTTCAGGGCGCGAATGGCGCGCTGCACGATTCCATTCGGGTCGAAGCCCGAGCTTCCTCGCTCGTCTTTTCGATCCGGTATGCCGAAGAGGATCATGGCAGGAATCCCCAACGACTTGACCTCCAACGCCTCTTTAATCAGGAGATCAATGGACACACGGAACTGTCCCGGCATGGAGCTGATCGGTTCCCGCCGTCCCTGCCCTTCGGTGACAAACACCGGATAGATGAAGTCACCCGGACTCAGGGTCGTCTCTCGAACCATACGCCGAAGCGGCTCGGTTTCCCGCATGCGCCGCATGCGCTGCATCGGAAAGGCCATGCGCTTATTTCCTCGGTAAGTTAGTCAGGAAGACCACCAGATCACGCACCGAAATCATTCCGACCAGTTGCCCGTCCTTCGTCACCCCGAGATGGCGAAGATGCGTTTGAGCCATCAAGTCGTTCGCATCCAACAACGTCTTATGCTCTTCGATTGTCACGAGCGGCGCCGACATGATTTGTTCCACGGTCGTCTTCGTCATATCGGCCCCGGTCGCCACGACTCTCCGGACCATATCCGTGTCCGTAATGATGCCGATGACATCCTTGCCGTTGGTGACGAACAAGCTGCCGATGTTGCGATCCCGCATGACGCGGCCCGCCGTGCGCACATCCACATCGCGCTCCACAGTGATGAACTTATCTTTCGGAACCATGAACGACTTGACTGGAACCATGCGGCATCCTCCCTGTTAAGTGACGAACATCTTGCCGATCAACTGTCCACGATCATCGATTCGCCGAGGCGGGTCGGCGATCAGACTGACTGTCCACATGCCGGACGATAGCGTCCGCCAATGCAGGAATAGTGTTCTCCGCCGCCATGACATGCACCGTCAGGCCGGCTTCCCGAGCGGTGGCCGCCGTAATGGGACCGATGCAGGCGATCGTCGTCTCCCCGATCCGTCGCAACAATTCATCCTTCGAGGGAAACAAGCCGACAAAGTTTCGTACCGTCGACGAGCTGGTAAACGAAATCACATCAATCTCACCGGCTGCGAGCTGACCAAGCAGGCGATCCAGCGCGACGCTCGGAAGAATGGTGCGATAGACCGGCACCACATCGACCTCCGCCCCTTGTGCACGTAACTGCTCCGGCAGCAGCTCTCTGGCCACCAGCGCACGGGGAATCAGCACCTTGGCTCCGCGAAGTTGTCGCCCGGCCAATGCATCAAGAATACCTTCCGCCTGAAACTGTTCCGGAATCACATCGGCACGCAAGCCGTACGCGGCCAGCGCCTCTGCGGTGCGCGGCCCGATGCAGCAAATGGTGAGACCGGCCAATGCGCGGACGTCACGCTGCGCGCCGAGCAGACGCGTCATGAATGGCCCTACGCCATTCACGCTGGTGAAGATTAACCAGTTGTACGTAGATAATCGCGCAAGAGCCGCATCCAGAGGAACCTGGTCTTCAGGGGCCGCAATTTCAATGGTCGGACATTCCACCGCCTCCCCGCCCTGAGCCTCGATCAGATCGGAAAATTCGGCGGCTTGGGGCTTTGGTCGCGTGACAAGAATCCGTTTTCCAAACAACGGACGCTGCTCAAACCAGTTGAGCTGCGCTCGCAGACGCACCACCTCTCCGACCACGATGACGGTCGGCGGTTCCATATGGGCAACCGCCGCCTTCTCCACGATATCGTCCAGCGTGCCTACAACCGTCCGCTGCGACACGCGCGTCCCCCAGCGAATGACGGCTACAGGCGTGGTGCCTGCCTTCCCTTCAGCCCGCAAACACTGCACAATCTTCGGCAAGTTGGTCATGCCCATGAGAAAGACCAGGGTGCCGTGCACCGTCGCCAAGCGAGTCCATTCGATGCTGCTGCGTTGCTTCGTAGGGTCCTCATGGCCGGTGATGAAGGTCACCGTCGAGGCAAGCGTCCGATGCGTGACAGGAATCCCGGCATAAGCCGGAGCCGCCACGGCCGCTGTGACACCGGGCACGACTTCGTACTCCAATCCAGCCGCTGCGACGGCTTCCGCCTCTTCCCCGCCCCGGCCGAATACAAACGGATCGCCGCCCTTCAGCCGAACTACACATTTTCCGGCACGGGCTTGATCGACCAAGAGGCGATTGATCTCCGATTGGTCGCGATAGTGGCCACGTCCGCGTCGCCCGACGTAGAGTCGCTCTGCCGTTGAGGGCACGTGCTGCAACAGCGCTTCGTTCGCAAGGTAATCGTAAAGGACGACATCGGCCTGCTGCAGGCACTCCTTACCGCGCAACGTCAGCAGCTTCGGATCACCGGGACCGGCGCCGACCAAATAGACAGTTCCTTTGCGGGTCGTCATGACCATTACGTTCGCCCGTAGATCTCCTTGAGAATCACGTCTCCACCAGCCGATAAGAGCCGTTCCGCAAGCGTGGTTCCAAGTTGGTGCGCCTCGTGAGCCCGACCTTGGATGTGCTGCCGAATCACCCGCTTTCCATCCACACTTGCCACGAGACCATCCAACCGCAGGGTCTCGCCGTCCAATAGGGCATGCGCGGCGATAGGAACCTGGCAGCCTCCTTCCAACCGGTGCAGCAAGGCCCGTTCAGCGGTCACGGTCGTACGGGTGGGACGATGTTCGAAACGAGCCAACAGATCGCGGACGAAGCTGTCATCCCTTCGCGCCTCGATGCCCAACGCCCCTTGCGCAATGGCGGGCAGGCTCAGTGCTACTGGAAGATACTCCGTAATCTCCGTATCCCACCCCAAGCGCCGCAAACCGGCAGCGGCCAACACGATGGCATCAAACTGTCCCTCACGCAATTTTCTGAGACGCGTGTCCAAATTGCCGCGCAGCATCTCGATCACAAAATCGGGCCGATGATGCAGCAACTGGGCTTGGCGCCGCAGACTACTGGTGCCGATGCGGGCACCAGGCTTCAGCTGATCCAGCCGGCACCCATCACGGGTGATCAGTGCATCACGCGCATCTTCACGGGGAGGCACGCAGAGAATGTCCAGGCCGTCGGGTAATGCCGTCGGCACATCCTTCATGCTATGGACGGCGAGGTCGATCTCCCCGCTCAGGAGCGCATCTTCGATTTCCTTGACGAACAGTCCCTTACCGCCGATTTTTGCCAGCGGCACATCGAGGATTTTGTCGCCTGAGGTTTGGATGCGCTTCAGAGAGATGGTGACACCGGGATCCAGTTCCTGGAGACGCGCCTGAACCCACTCGCTTTGATGCACAGCTAACTTGCTGCCTCGTGTCCCGAGAATAAGCGCGCGACTCATCGGAACTCACAATCGGATCGGCTGGTCATGAAGGTCGGAGGGGCTGTAACGAATAATGTGCTCATAAGGGAATCACGGCGTTGCGGCTCAACTCACTCGCCGGCTCTGCTCCTTCGTTGTATGCTGTACCAATGAGGCCTCGGACACCTCGGAAAATTCATTGACGCCATTGCCAGCGCTGCGTTTCTCCGCTCCATCCTGCACCTCGGTCTGCGCCGGCGGGTACACAGCAGGTGTATCCTCTAAGCTAAAAAACCGGCGGGCGGCGTCGACATAGGCCGCGCCGCTGGAAGACGTGGCCTCGGCTTTCAAGGTCACCATCGTGCCATGCACCATTTTATTCACAATGGCCGACGCCAAGGCTTCTACGGCGGATCGATCCTCCGGGGACAAATGCGCCAACCGGGCAAGCACCTTATCGACCTCCCGGCGTTTGATTTCTTCGGTGCGGCCACGCAGGGCGACAATCGTCGGCGTCACTTCTAATGATTGCAGCCACTGTCCGAGTACGGCCACCTCCTCCACCACCATCTGCTCGGCCTTCGCCGCTTCGCGCAACCGGTCTTCCCGGTTTTGCTCGACCCGCATGTGCAGATCGTCGATGTCGAAGAGAAACGCATCGTCGATCGGCCTCACCGCAGGGTCAATGTTGCGCGGCACGGAGATATCGATCAAAAACATCGGACGACTCATGCGTTGTCGCATCGCCCGCTGCACATCATCGGCCGTGACCAAATAATGTGCCGCTCCGGTCGACACGAGCACGATATCCGCCCCGGCCAGCTCCGTTTTGTAGTCCTCAAACGGAACGGCGGTGCCGTTAAACTTCTGGGCCAACTCCAAGCCATGTTGGAAGTTCCGGGTGGTGATCCTAACTTGCTGAACCCCATTGGCAATCAGATGACGGGCCGCCAGTTTCGCCATCTCGCCGGCGCCGATCAACAACACTGTCTTCTCAGTGAGGTTGGAAAAAATCTTTTTGGCCAATTCGACTGCCGCGTAACTGACGGACACAGCCGTCTCCGCAATTTTGGTTTCGGTTCGCACACGCTTGGCGACCGAAATGGCTTTCTTGACGATCTTGTTCAGCAATAACCCGGAGGCCTTATGCGTCAGAGCCACTTCGAACGCATCCTTGATCTGTCCGAGAATTTGGGATTCCCCGACGATCATGGAATCGAGGCTGGATGCAACGCGGAAGAGATGGCTAATGGCACGATCGCCGGCATGCCAGTACAGATGCGGCGTCAGATGTTCCGAGGAGAGAGAGAGATGGGTGTCAGCCAGAAATTCCTGAACACGTCCATAGCCGCTTTCCAAGTCTTCGACGACGGCGTACACTTCGACACGATTACACGTGGACAGCAGCAGGCCCTCGCGCACGCCCGGATACGTACAGAGACGACTGAGCGCTTCCCGGAGACGACTTTCAGGAACGGCGAGCTTCTCCCGAATCTCGACAGGGGCGGTCTTATGGCTCAACCCGACAACGATGACATGCATCAGGACACCGAACCGTGACTTTTCAACACGACGCCGATCAGGGTCAGAATGACGCCGGCAAATCCGATGATGGTGAGATAGGCGGCTCGTTTTGCACGCCAGCCGATGGTCAAGCGTCCGACCAGCACAGCGAAATAGAAGCCCCAGGTCACCATGGCCCAGGTTTGCTCAGGATTCCAGTTTACATAGGAACCCCGAACAATCTCCGCCGAAAATGCGCCGCTAATGATCCCGAGAGTCAGGAGGGGAAATCCCATGACTATCGATTGCTGATTCAGATGATCGAGATAGTCCAGCGCGGGCAGCTTTGCGTAGAGCACATTGAAGCGCTTTGACTTGAGAAGACCGTCCTGAATGAGATACATCACCCCCGCGACGAAAGCGACGGCGAACCCCACGGTTCCCAGCATACTGAGAGTGACATGCACCCACAGCGTTTTGAAGACCGGTTGTAGGCTCGACGCCCCATCCGAACGAAATGCTGCAGCGGTGACAAGGGACACCAGCGCCAGTGGGACGATGAAGGAACCAAGGACATGGAGTTGCCGCCGAAACTCTACCGCGAGGAACACGAGAATGAGCATCCAGGAAAAGAATGAGAGGGCTTCATGAAAGGTCGGTAACTGAGCCTGGCTTGAATCAGCCATCCTAGCCACCAGCGCGACGGTATGCGTCGCAAAACCGGCGGCGGTAATTCCCAGCGAGACCTTTGAAAGGGTTTCGGCACGGCGAAGCAAATAGGCCAGGTAACACACCGTACTCACGAAATACAGCCCCATCGTGAGCATGAAGAAAACCGACGACATACGGCCCCTATCCTCGCAACATTTCAGCGCAAAGCTACTTTTTTCAGGAACTGGAAATTATATCGATGCGACGAGAACGGAGTCAAGAAAAGTGCGATCAATCCGGCACCGGGCCAGGAAGGTTGTTCATCGTGGGGGTGCCGATCGGGCATCCCGATGACATCACGGTCCGAGCCTTGTCGACGCTTCGACAGGTTGATTTGATCGCAGCAAAAAATCCTCAGTCCACCCAAGCGCTACTTTCCCATCACGGCATTCAGGCCGCCATCACGACCTATGATCGGGAGAGTGCCGCTGTGAAAACGCCAATCCT
>DAONAB010000128.1:0-3044 GCA_035400805.1 Nitrospira sp.
TCATTGACCTCATAGCACAAGGAGAGCGTCGCGTGGCCAAGAAATACGTCTATTACTTTGGAGATGGAAAAGCCGAAGGCACCGGCAACATGAAGGAACTGCTCGGCGGCAAAGGTGCGGGACTGGCCGAGATGACCAATCTCAAAGTGTCCGTGCCCCCCGGATTTACGATCTCCACCGAGGCCTGCGTCGAATATTACAAGCGCGGCAAAGCCTACCCTCCCGGCATGATGGAGGAGGCGCTGGTGGCGCTCAAGAAGATCGAGCGGTCGATGAAGGCGGGGTTCGGCGATCCGGACAGTCCCTTATTGGTCTCCGTCCGCTCCGGTGCCCGCGCGTCCATGCCCGGCATGATGGATACCGTGCTGAACGTGGGATTGACGACGAAGACCGTGCACGGTTTGGCGCTCAAGACCAAGAACGAGCGGTTTGCGCAGGACAGTTATCGCCGCTTCATCGGCATGTTCGGCAGCATCGTCATGGGCATCAACCGTGAGCATTTCGAGGACATTCTCAAACATAAAAAGCGCGATCTCGGGGTCACGCAGGATACGCATCTCGATGCGAAAGCGCTCAAGGAACTCGTCGTCAGCTTTAAGGAACTCGTCAAAGAGGAAACCAAACGCGATTTTCCGGATGACCCGCTCGAACAATTGCGCATGGCGATCAATGCCGTGTTCTCGTCCTGGTACGGTGCCCGCGCCGTGACGTATCGGCGCCTCTACAATATTCCCGAAACCTGGGGCACGGCGGTGAACGTCGTGGCCATGGTATTCGGCAACATGGGCGAGACCAGCGGCACCGGCGTGGCCTTCACGCGCGATCCGGCGACCGGCCAGCGGCAGTTCTTCGGCGAGTGTTTGACGAACGCGCAGGGAGAAGATGTCGTCGCCGGCATCCGGACGCCGCTGCCCGTGAACCAGCTCGAAAAGTTCATGCCGCAGGCCTACAAAGATCTGGAAACGACCTATAAGAGACTCGAGCGTCACTACCGCGACATGTTGGACCTGGAGTTCACCATCCAGGAGGGCAAGTTGTACATGCTGCAGACCCGTGTCGGGAAACGGACCGGCGTGGCGGCGGTGCGGATTGCGGTGGACATGGTGAAGGAGGGGCTGATCTCTAAAAAGGAAGCCCTGCAGCGGATCGGCCCGGACCAGTTGGCGCAGTATCTGTATCCGATTTTCGATGCGAAGGAAGAATCGCAGTGCACACCGCTCGGCAAGGGGTTGCCGGCCGGTCCTGGCGCCGCAGCCGGAAAGGTTGCCTTAACCGCCGACCGTGCGGTGGAGATGCAAGCCGCAGGCAACCGCGTCGTGTTGGTCCGGCAGGAAACCAGCCCGGATGATATTCATGGCATGAATGCCGCCTTGGGTTTTCTCACCGCGCGCGGCGGTATGACGTCCCATGCGGCCGTTGTCGCCCGGCAGATGGGGAAGGTCTGTGTAGCCGGTTGTGAAGCCATCGAGGTGCTAGACAATCAAACGGTACGCATCGGGACGCAGACGTTCCGTGAGGGCGACTATCTCTCCGTCAACGGTTCGACCGGCAATGTCTACGGCGGCGATATTCCCGTGGTGGAGTCCGAAGTCATCCAGGTGTTGCAAGGAAAGATGGAGGCGTCGGCCTCGGAAAAATATCAGATGTTCGAGTCCGTGCTGAAGTGGGCCGACGGGGTGCGCAAGCTCAAGGTCCGGGCGAATGCCGATGTGCCGGATCAGGCCCGTATCGCGCGGAGCTTTGGCGCAGAAGGTATCGGTCTCTGCCGCACAGAACATATGTTCTTCGCCGAGGATCGCATCCAGATCATGCAGAAAATGATTCTCGCCCGGAAGCGCGAAGAGCGGGAGATGTATCTGGATCAGCTCTTGCCCTTGCAGAAGCAGGACTTCATCGGTCTGTATCGGGAGATGAAAGGATTTCCTGTCACGATTCGGTTGCTCGATCCGCCGCTGCACGAGTTTCTGCCGAAGCGTGAGGACCTCATGGTCGAAATCGCCCAGCTCGAACTTACCAGCGGCTCGCAGACGGTGCTGGAGGAGAAGAAGCGGCTCCTGACCCGCGTGGAAGAACTGCATGAATTCAACCCCATGCTGGGTCTGCGCGGTTGCCGCCTCGGCATTACGATGCCGGAAATTACCAAGATGCAGGCGCGTGCCATTATTGAAGCGGCCTGCGAACTGGCGAAGGAAGGCACCAAAATCGTCCCGGAGATCATGATTCCGCTCGTCGGCATGGTCTCGGAAATGAAAGCCCAGAAAGATCTTGTCCGGGAAGTGGCGACGGAGACGATGAAGCGGTATGGCGTCAAGTTGTCGTACCTGGTCGGCACCATGATCGAGTTGCCGCGCGCGGCCGTGACGGCCGACGCCATCGCGGGAGAAGCCGAGTTTTTCTCGTTCGGCACGAACGATCTGACCCAGACCACCTTCGGCTTTTCACGCGACGACGCGGCGAAGTTCATCGATTTCTACAAGACCGCCAATATTCTCGAGAGCGATCCGTTTGCGGTGCTGGACCGCGAAGGGGTCGGCTCGCTCATGCGGACGGCGATCAACGGTGGACGCAAGACCCGTCCGACCATCAAATTGGGAATTTGCGGTGAGCATGGCGGCGATCCCAGTTCCGTGGAGTTCTGCCATCAATTGGGCCTGGACTATGTGAGCTGCTCTCCCTATCGAGTGGGAATTGCGCGGTTGGCTGCGGCGCAGGCAGCGTTGGCAGAGGCCGAAAAGGAGAAGCCCAAGCCGAAGCCGAAGCCAAAGCCTGCGAAGAGCGCACCGAAGACCGCGAAGCCGAGTGTCGGGAAGTCTGCCAAGAAGTCTGCGAAACCAGCCCAGGCGAAAAAACGACCGGTTGCGAAACGCGTGGTGCGCCGCTCTAAGCGTACGAGCCGGTGAACGTATCTTCCCGCGATCGTGAATTCATGACTCTGGCCCTTCGCCTTGCCGCGAAGGGCCGGGGTCATACCAGTCCCAATCCCATGGTCGGCGCGGTGATCGTGAACCGCGGAAAGATCGTGGGGCAGGGCTCCCACCGCAAGG
>DAONAB010000128.1:3144-5909 GCA_035400805.1 Nitrospira sp.
GAGGCCGAGGCGCAACAACTCAACGAAGCCTATATCCACTGGGTGCAGACCGGACGACCCTTTACGATCCTGAAAGCCGGGATGACGTTGGACGGGCAGATCGCCACCGCCGGCGGCGAATCTCAATGGATCACGGGTGACGAGGCGCGCTCACAGGCGCATCGGCTGCGCGCCGATGTCGATGCGGTGCTGGTCGGAATCGGCACGGTTCTGCGCGACGACCCGCAGTTAACCGCCAGGCTAGGGAGTGATCCCGTTCAACTGGACCCGCGGCAACCGCTTCGGGTGGTGGTCGATAGCCGACTACGTATTCCGCTCCGGGCAGCCGTGCTGCAACGGCAAGAAGACGCGCACACCGTGATTGCCACGACTCGTCTGGCTCCGTTAAAGAAAATCGAGCGCTTGCAGGCCAGTGGCATCGATGTCTTGATAATGCCCAATGCCGGCGGACATCTGAACCTCACGGCATTATGGACGAGGCTTGGACAATTGGGCGTCACGAGCCTCTTAGTCGAAGGCGGAAGTGAGCTCAATGCAGCGGTACTGCGAGCAGGCCTGCCTCAGCGGCTGATGTGTTTTGTCGCCCCCTTGCTGCTCGGCGGGCAGGATGCCAAGGGATTGCTCGGGGGAATCTCCCCGCGTCGCCTGCGGGACGCCGTGCCGCTCAAGAATCTGCGCATGGAGCCAGTCGGGCGTGATATGCTGATCCAGGCTGATTTCCAGACCCGATAGGAGCATCGTGCGATCTTCTCTCCGGCCGGTTCACAGACTTCATCCACAGCGCTGGGCTCTCTTTCTCCTGTCTCTCGCCTGCCTGTGCGTGATCGCGCTGTGGACTCCTAACACTCATGCAGCCGAAGAATCATCCTCGCCTGATCTGACCTCGCAGGTCTGGCAATACCTCACGACTCAGGATAGTGAGCAGGCCAATTCGACGTTGACGTCGATCATGCAGCGCCCTGATGCGACCCTTCAGGCTGTGCAGGACATTCTCCGCAAAGGCCAGCCCCATGGCCTTCAGCCGGTCGGACTGTTAGCGGACGAACAGGTCGTCGTGCGTGACCGGCCCTATCGGGTGAGCCTGTCGATTCCACAGAGTTACGAGCCGACCAAAGACTATGCACTGGTGGTGTGTCTCCATGGCGCGGGGTTCACCGGCGAAGCCTATTTGGACCGATGGAAGTCGCGATTGGGGGAACAGTACATCCTGGCCTGTCCGACGTATCCCGCCGGCGCGTGGTTTACCAGGCGAGCCGAAGATCTGGTACTCGCAACGGTGCAGCTCGTGCGGGAGCGGTATCGCATCGATCCCAACCGGATTTTTCTCAGCGGGATGTCCAACGGCGGCATCGGGGCCTGGCTCATCGGCATGCATCACGCGCCTCTGTTTGCGGGACTGGCGCCGATGGCCAGTGGAATCGACGATGTGCTGTTTCCATTTCTGGAAAACCTGCGCACCACGCCCGTCTACATCATTCATGGGTCGCAAGACCAAGTCATGCCCGTGGAGTTGAGTCGAAAACTGGCCGGCGAGCTGAAGAAGCTCGACTACCCCTTCATCTATCGCGAACATGACCGTACCCACGCCATGGCGGGCGGTCATTTTTTCCCGCGTGAAGAACTCCCCGATCTCGTGACATGGTTCGATAAGCAGCGCCGGACGCCGGTTCCGAAGACCCTCACCGTCCTGCGCGATGCGAGCCATCTCCTGTCGTTTGGATGGGTACGGATCGATGCGACGGATCAGATCGCGTCGTTTTCAGAAGATCTGATCGACAAGCGCGATGACAGCATCCGTCAGCGGGCCTATGCCCGGCTGACCGCGCAGGTGACCGGGCCGAATCGGATCGAGGTGCGGACCGATCGTGTGCGGCAGTATACGTTGTATCTGAATAGCGACCTCGTCGATTTGTCCAAACCGGTCGTCATCATCACCGATGGACAGCCGTCATTCGAAGGTCTTGTTGTGCCACATGCCGACACGCTGTTGCGGCAGGCCCGTCTCAGGCACGACCCGGCGCAGCTCTTTCCAGCCCAGGTGACCCTGACCGTGCCCCAACGGGCTTCATGACCGGGTGCGGCGAGATCGTCCGGCGAATCGGCCCGATGGCCGCTGTGCTCACCGCCGCGTTGGCCCTGTCCGATTCCTCCGGACAGGCCGAATCCGACCGCTGTTCCCTGCCGTCGCAGCATGTCGGGCTCGCGTTCCCTCTCGATCGGGTCGCCGCCGCCTGGACCTGCCGTCTTGAACCGATTCTCATGCAGTACACCACCGCCAACAAGGTCGGACCGATCCGGACCCCGTTGCCGGAAGAGGTCTATCTGTATCTGTTGGACCATCCGGTCATGGCCGCCGCCCTGGCCAACCGTCTCGACCTCGGGTTGTACAAAGCTGAATTGCGCGGTCCCGGGGAGTTTTGGGCGACCGACGGTGAAGGCACGGAAGGGATCGTGTATAGGCTGTATCAAGATCGGCGCACGCGCATCTACTACGTTGAAGGGAGTCATGACGGACGGTTTCTCCCGCGCGTCAGCGGCAAGGCTTTGGTATTGTTTAAACTGCAGCCGGTGAAAGACGGGCAGGGGATCGAGTCGATGGACAATACGATGGTCGCCTACCTGCGGCTCGATAACCGGTTGTACTCCGGGTTGCTGTCGATGCTGCGCCCGCTCATCGGCAATGTGGTCACTCGCCAGGTCGTGAAGGCCTTTGATGCCGCGCGTCGGTTGGCCGGGGTGATGCGCGACCATCCGGATCAGGTGCT
>DAONAB010000128.1:6009-8429 GCA_035400805.1 Nitrospira sp.
TGATCGTCTCGGTCTCGACGATTACCGGGGTGCTGCTGAAACTGCCGTCGGGCGCCCTGTCTGACATCTATGGGCGCAAGATGCTGCTGCGTATCGGGGTGGTGGCGTTCGGGTTGCCGCCCTTCATCTATCCGTTTATTTCAGACCTCAATGCGTTGACGGCGTTGCGGTTTGTCCATGGCCTGGCGACGGCTATCTTCGCGCCGAGCGCTCTGGCCACCGTGGCCGATCTGTATAAAGAGCGGCGCGGGGCGGCGATGGGAACCTATACGGCCTGCACGCAGTCCGGTTCGCTCCTCGGCCCGTTCCTCGGGGGATGGTTGGCCCATACAGCCGGGTTTTCCGCCGCCTTTGTGACGGCCGGCGTCTTCGGGTGCATTGCCATTCTGATTTTCTTCAGCCTCCATCTGAACGAACCGCCGCCGCGCGTGCGTGAGAAGGGCCTGGCTCCGGTGATCACGGAGATGGGGAAAGGCTTTCTCGCGGTCGCCCGGAACCGGAAGGTGTTGATCACCAGCTCTACCGATGCGGCCAAGATGATTGCCAATGGCGCGCTCATGGCATTTCTGCCGCTCTACGGCCTCTCGATCGGACTCAATGCCGGTGAAGTGGGTCTGATGTTCAGCGTGCAGGCGGTGACCTCGTTTTTGTCCAAGCCGGTGATGGGGCGGATCTCGGATCGGATCGGGCGGCAGCCGTTGATCGTGCTGGGTCTGGTCATCTGCGCGGCGACCTTCATCAGCATCCCCCACGTCGGATCATTCGCGGTGCTGCTGGTACTCTCCTCCGGGTTCGGGTTTGGGGAGGCCGTGGTCTCGTCATCCTCTGCCGCGCTGGTGGCCGATAGTTCGGAATTTAAACGGTTAGGCGCGGGGATGGGGATGCAGGGCACGGTCATGGATATCGGGCATGCGAGCGGGCCGCTCCTGGCCGGATTTTTGATCGCCCACGCCAGCTACCAGGGGGCCTTTGCCGTCATCGCCGGGATCCAGATTCTTGCTGCCATTGCATTCTGGGCCACGATGAGAACCATTTCGCGGTAGTGTATAATGCCGCCGCATTATCCGGGTGCGGCACTGAACAATTTTCTCACAAGGACGCAGCAAAGGATGGATACGGATTTTATCGAAACGCTTCAGCGCGGGATTGCTATCGTGGGGGGAATCGGACTACTCGGGTTTTGTCTGTATCTCTTGAAGACGCACAAAGGAGCGTAAGGCATGTTCAGCGGCATTGTGGAAGAGATGGGCGCGGTCTCCATCCTGAATAAGGGGTTGGCCGGCACCAGGCTCACCATCATGGCCTCGACGGTCATGACCGACCTGACGATCGGCGCCAGTGTGAGTGTGAACGGCACCTGTCTGACCGCAGTCGCCAGAACCGATCATGATTTTTCGGTGGATGTGTCGCCGGAAACGCTCACCGTCACCACCCTCGGCAGTCTCACTACCGGCTCGCCTGTCAACCTGGAACGGGCCATGAAATTGAACGAGCGGATTGGCGGCCACATGGTCTCCGGTCACGTCGATGGCATTGGCGCCATTCGCAGCCGGCATCAGGATGGCAATGCGCTGGTGTTGGAAATAGAAGCGCCCAAGGACATTCTGCGCCTGTGCGTGCAGAAGGGCTCGATCACCGTGGACGGCATCAGTCTGACCATCAATGAAGTGACCGAGCGCTCATTTCTGGTGGCCATCATCCCCCATACCGCAAAAGTGACGACGCTCGGCCTGAAACAGATAGGCGACAAGGTTAATCTCGAGTCTGACTTGATCGGGAAGTACGTCGAACGGCTGCTGCAGGAACGAGGACTGCTCCCCCCAAAACCCACGCCGGTCATCGACAAGGACTATTTGCAGCGCCGCGGCCTGATTTAACAGGATGCTGAAAAAGTCCGCCAGCGGCGTTCTCGCTTCGTTCAGATCCTCGACGTACCCAGAGGGTACGCCTCGATCCTTCACTCGCTGCGGCCTGGCTGGACGGCCTTTTTGAGCATCCTGTTTTGGCGGAATTGGCTAGGACGGATCGGCTACTTCAACAGAAACCCCTTGGAGTCTTCGCCGGACGCGGTGGTGACGGTCATGATGGCCATGCCCTTGCGTTTGCCGGCCGGCACGGTGGCGGTAATTTGAGTCGGGCTATCGAGCTTGAAGGTGGCTGAATTACCCGGACCGAAGGAAAGGGATCGCAGACATTCGGCCGGGCCGAAATTTCGTCCGGAGAGGATGACCTTCTCGCCGGCTTTTCCTTCGTCGGGTTTTACCGATTCGATGGTTGGTGCTTCGCCAAAACAGGCTTGGGCTTTGGCGGCCGTTTCCGCCGAGGCATACTTCGGGGCAGGGGATTTGGCAGGACCGGCTGTGGTCTTCCGACTCTCTCCCTTTTTCACCGACTTCTTCTCAGGCGTCTTTTTCTCCGTC
>DAONAB010000129.1:0-5881 GCA_035400805.1 Nitrospira sp.
GAAGAGGGACGTACTAGGCAGAACCCTGGGGAGACTTCAGGATTGCCCCGGCGAGTCGTGAGGACACTCAAGCAAATGGAATATAGATGGATAGCACACCTGCCAGGCGCCCTCGACGATCCAGCACCGGCATCCAGTCCACCTCCGACACACGCATGAGCGCTTGCGCATCTGTGAGCAGGTCGTCCTCATGACAATAGGGAACCTCATCCCGCATCCTGTCTCTGACAGTCGTGATGGCAGACGGTTCCCGGGAACTTCGGCTCAAGACGATGTCTCGATCCGTCAGCATTCCCACTAGGCGCGTGCCTTCATAGACCACCACGACCGGCACATTCATCGCCGTCATCAACGAAACCGCCTCGTCAAGGCTGGTGTCTGGAGACACGACGGTCAACGCTGATGACATGACGTGCTTCACCTTGCGCACTTCCCCGGGCAACACTCCCAGATCCTCATCAATTCTGGATTCCAAATACAGATTTCTCCGTGGCCGCATCAACCCGGCTTCGGCGATTGTCCGAGGTGCTCGTGATGTGCTCGATACAGTATTCATACGCGCGAGTGGCAATCCCTTTCACACTGTCTCAGGACGAGCCTCATGAACGGTAATGCGCAGCCGTCCATACTGAACCGGCTTGTCTGGGTCTCGGGTGTAATGACGTTTATCTTCCCCCAAAGAAATCATGCTGAGAGGAAGCGTGAGATGCTGCTTGTAGTGTGGAAACGCCGTTTCGAGCAGCACCGTCACCGTTTGACCATCGCACTCGATCACCTCGGCATTCAGGTCATGCTCATCCTCAAAGTCGACGGTCACCCGCTCTTCGGGATTGATCCACTGTCGAATACGTGCCGCCTTCTCTGATGATTCCATACGCCGCCTCCCTGTCGTCGCATGCCGACGATCGTCTCACCCGACCGTCTTTCGCCAACAACATCAACACTTTTCTCACGAATGCCATCGATCGACTACTGTCAATGTCTCTAGTCGTGCTCTCCGGATAGATGTCCAGTCATTCATGCCTCCGACCGGCCGGTGCAAGCTGCGGAATCGGCGGATTGACCGGTTGCGGCGGGATGGGTGGTGGAAACGGATCCGGGGGAAACGGACTCGGACCAGGATCCGGATTTGGATTCGGCTCCGGCAGCGGAGCGGGTCCAGGCTGATTGTGCACAAGCGGATCTTGAAGATAGATATTCATGGGGCCGCCTTTCTATCAGCGTGGCACAGCTATGGATGAGAGCCCGGCTTGCAAGCGGTCCTCGACCACTCCCCACCCGATGTTGCTAAAAAACGATTCGATATACTGCTTGCGTTCACTGGGCTGATAGTCCAAGAGAAACGCATGCTCCCAGACGTCCATGACGAGTATGGGTAGAAATCCAGCGACATTGCCATGCTCGTGCAAAGACACCCAATGATTGGAGACGAACCCTGTTGCGGGATCGATGTTGGAAATGGCCCATCCCACACCGCGCATCATCCCCACACTGCAGAAGTCGGCTTTCCACCGATCGTAACTGCCGAAGGTTCGTTCCACGGCACGATGAAAGGCAGAACCCTCCGGCGGCTGCTGTCCTCCCCCACGCCGAAGGTTGCCGAAATAATATTCATGCAGCACCATTCCGTTGAATTCGAATCCCAACCTGCGCGTCAGTTCCGAATAGGCGGGCATTTGCTCGTGATCCACGCGACCTTGCGTCATGAACTCTGACAATTGATCGCGCAGTTCATTGGCCGCCTTCACATAGCCCTCGTACAGGCCGAAATGAACTCGCAGCGTTTCATCCGAGATACCCGACAACCCGAACAAGTCATAGGTTTTTGCTTGGTACGGCTGCTCCACGGCCATAGTAGACCCCTTTCGTACGTGTCAAACCTTCTTCGATTGCTCCTCAATGCCATGGCGTAACCTTACTGCAAGCCGCTGAGTCTCCCCACTAGGCGATGCCCTGGCGTGGATGTTCCTAAGTCAGGGGCCTTTCCTAGGCGCGGAATCCCGGCGAGTCGTGCAGACTCAGGTGAACAGGCATGACAGGCTGATCTTGAGCTCGTGGAAAGAGCACACAAGACCTGTTATGGTGAGAAGAATCCGGGCGTTGCAACCGCAGCAATCAATAGATTGACTTCATTACGTAACGAAGGAGCACCGTGGCCAGAGCGCGCATCGTCATCGCCGATGACCATAGTTTAGTGTTGGAGGCTTATCGACAACTGCTGGAGCCGGATTTCGACGTCGCAGGGACGGCTTCGAACGGGCAGGAACTTCTCAACATCGCTCCGGCGCTCAATCCGGATATCATCCTGCTCGACATTTCCATGCCGACCATGAACGGGTTGGAGGTCACGAAGCAACTGCGCGCCGCCGTGCCTCACGCTAAGATCATTTTCGTGACCATGATGAGCGAGCCGTTTTATATTTCACAGGCGTTTCAGCTGGGTGCGTTAGCCTATGTTTTAAAGCAATCGGCTTCCACGGAGTTATTGTCTGCGTTAAATGCCGCACTCAAGAACCAGCGGTACATCTCGCCGCAACTTTCCCTTGAGGTGCAAGATGCCATCGAAACGCCGTGGGTGAAACCGGAGGGATTCTCATCCAAGTTGACCCCTCGTCAACAAGAGGTGCTGCAACTGCTGACCAAGGGGATGTCTACGAAAGAGATCGCCACGACCATGCATGTGTCCACGAAAGCCGTGGAATTCCACAAGGGCAACATCACGCGCCGCCTCGGCATCCGCACGACGGCAGAACTGACGCGTTTCGCTTTGTCGCAAGGCCTGACCAAACTGAGCGATCAACACCCCTGACAGATTAGGGCTGAGAGCCTGGTACGGTGGGCTGTTGTGGCATGGCAATAAGTCCGATGGCAATGGCGTGCTTGGTCAGTTCGGCGGTGCTGTGGACGCCGAGTTGTTTCATGATGCGGGTTTTGTGAAACTCCACCGTCTTGATGGACACGTTGAGCGTCGAAGCGATTTCCTTCGTGGATTGCCCTTCGGCAATCAGCTGGAGCACTTCCCGCTGCCGGCCGCTGAGCATGTCGTTGGCCGGCGACGAACCGGCCGGATCCGGCGCCACCGGATGAAGCGCTTGTGCCACCAGATTTTCCGCCACGCTCGGTGAGACGTACAAACGTCCCTTCAACACTTCCTTAATGGCGAACACCAGCTCCTCTGCCACGGATTGCTTCAAGACATAGCCGGACACTCCGGCGCGAAAGGCCTCCGTCACGAAATATTGCTCGCCGTGCATGGTGAGCACGAGCAGCTTCACCTCGGGAACCGATTTCTTGATTTGCCGGCAGGCGTCGAGCCCATTCAACAGTGGAAGCGCGATGTCCACGAGCGCGATATCCGGCTTCTCCTTTTCCACGGCCCGGACCAGAGCGCGGCCGTCAGCGGCTCTGCCGCACAATTCAAAATCGTGTTCCAGCAGTTTTTCGACACCCTCTGCAACGAGTGTATGGTCGTCTGCTATGAGTACTCGTGGTTTCATGGATATGCTCCGGGCTAGTGGACAGTCGGTAGGTAACTGCTGAGGAATCCTACCACTCTCCCCACATGATTACGAGTGGCCTGTCGGTCACAATTCTTTCGACCAGAAAAAAATGATGCCATGCCCGCCCTTCGTGGGTGGAGCGCCGCCTGGGTCCCTATAGATGCCGAAGTTATAGGTGTAGTTCAACTCTACCTGCGACTTCCAGGGGGCACCGGTCACCACCCCCCCTCCCAGTGCGGGCATGGAGTCCGTGATACTTTTGACCGCCGTATTGGAGGTAAATACCGGACGCTCAACCAGGCCCCAGGTCGCTTCGACGTAGGGGTACATAAAAAACAAGGCCTCATAGCGATACTGCAGATTAGCCACGGCATACCGAGTCGGAAATAGTTCGTTGAAGGCCACGCCATGGATCATCGGCAGAGAGATGGCTTCCCACTCGTAGCCGGTCGGCCGGCCTGGAAGCCGGAAGGCCGAAAATCGATCCAGGTCTTTCCCGATCCCCGCGTGGATACTGCTCAACAGACGGTGCTTGTCGCTCTCGATGAACGGCAATCCCGTGGCCAGCAAGGCGTACGCGCTGGCTTGAAGGTATGTCCGTTCCTTGTTGAAGTCCTGGGTGTTGAACGGCGCGCCTCCCCATTGATCCCACTTGGCTCGATGGCCATGCAACAGGTCGCCACCCATGGTGAATCCTTCGTGAGGCAATTCCATCAAGTTTCGTTTGAGCGCGTCGGCGCGAATGCGTAGATGAATCCGACCTTCATAGGTGTCCTTCGGCACACCATAGTCAGCCGAGGTATGGCCTGTGCCCTTGAACCAGCGATACCCGGCTTCGTAGGTGAGCGAGATGTTGACCGCGCTATCCTGCCGAAAGGGATGGACCGGAAGCCGGTACCCCAGTCCGGCGCCGGCAAACGCGTAGCTCCACTCCAGCTCCGTACCCCGCTGACGTTGTCCTTGCACATATTCAGAACGGCCGAAGGGCAGGATAAAATTATCCCAGGTGAACAAGAGCGACCAATTCGGGTAGTCGCGCAAACCGATCGTATAGTCGACGTCGTTGACGACGCCCGAAAAGGTACCGCGGAGCCGCCGGTTGTCGTCATCCCAGTTCCGCCACACATACAAGGCGCCGAATGGAAGCACTTCCTGTTGAGTGGGCCCGTTGGGAATGGCCTGAATGCCGAAGCTCATCGCGGTGACACTGCGCCGGTCCCGGGGCGGCACATAAATTTCTTCTCCGAACAGTGTGGTCCGGAACGGCTCACCGGCAATCGGCGTCGGTTCCTCGGCCCGCACAAAGTCCTGCCCCGCGCCGGGTATGAGATCACCCAGGGCCCAGAACGATACGCCGCATAACAGGCTGCCGGCCAGACGGAGAAACCTTCCATAGCGAGTACGACGCATTGATTCCATTGCTCCTGACCTTGCCTGTGAGGTTCACATTGGTGTTCATCTTATATGTCAGCCATGACACAGATGACCCCTGGTGAAACCCCTAGGAGGCAGGCTTGATTCACCCAGTCTTCATATTTCTTTGCAACGCAGCGCGGCGGAAACAATCGGAGACACATCGAAGTGGTGGCCTGCCTCGCAAACCAGGAACATTCCCAGTATGGCCCGTCATTCGAGAAGGGTACGGTCATGAGCATGGAACGTGATTGCCGCTCAGGACCACATGGCGATGACCGGACATTGCCACGTAGACTGACCTGGCGATGCTGTCTTGCCGTAGCCGTTATCTCCTTCATCACGTCTACGACGCTATTCGCCAAACCAATAGAGGTGGTCTATCCCGAAGGTGTCAGCGAAGGCTTTGTGACCCTGAAAACACTCGACGGTAAAAAGCTCGCCGACGGAGAATTGAGCCAGGTGACGACGGGCGCCGATCGCCTGGCCAGCCGGCTTACCTTTCGTTTCTCCGACGGATCCCTCTACGACGAAACCGTGACCTATTCTCAGAAGAAACATCTCACCATGCTGAGTTATCAGTTAACTCAGCGGGGCCCCGCATTCCCCGAACCCCTCGTCATTTCGCTCAATGGAGAGACGGGACACTATCAGGTCCGCCAGCACGAAAAGACGGCGGATGAAAAGTCGATTACCGGGCGCATCGACCTTCCAGCGGATGTCTACAACGGCATGACTATTACGGTACTCAAGAATCTTCGCGGGCAAACCGGCGCTCTCGTGCACATGCTGGTGTTTAATCCGGAACCGAAGCTCTACGAAGTCGAACTCTTTCGGGTCGATGAGGAGGACACTCGCAACACCACCAGGAAAGAGACCAAGGCCACGGCGGTCCACTACAGTCTGAAACCTCGCCTGGGATGGTTCACGTCGGCCCTGGCCAGGCTGTTCGGACGCACTCCGCCCGC
>DAONAB010000129.1:5981-8425 GCA_035400805.1 Nitrospira sp.
CTTTCCACGCGCGAAAATCCATAGGCTGAGTCGATGAGAGATACGTGAGAAAACGCCTGCGGAAAATTTCCGACCAGTCGCTTGTTCTTCAGATCATATTCTTCCGATAGCAGCCCGAGGTCGTTGCTCAATCCGATCAATCGGTCGTACAACCGGCGACCTTCCTCCACGCGCCCGGAGAGAAGCAGATTGTCCACCAGCCAGAACGAGCACGGCAGGAACATGCCTTCCTCACCGGGTAGTCCATCCAACGTCCCCGTAGGCTGATACCGCATGACTAAGCCATCGACCGTCAATTCGCGTTCGATCGCATGCAAAGTACCCTGCACACGGGGATCGAACGCCGGCAGAAATCCCACGAGCGGGATCATCAACAAACTCCCGTCCAGCGACGTGCCGCCGTAATATTGCACGAAGGTTCCCCGATTCGAATCATACCCCTCGCGACACACCTGTTCGTGGATCGTTGTACGCAGCGCACGCCAGCGCTCAAGGGGGCCATCGACATGACATCGCTCGATCGCCTTCACCGCTCGATCCACCGCCACCCAGGCCATGACCTTTGAATGAGTGAAATGGCGGCGAGGCCCGCGGACTTCCCAGATACCCTCATCGGGACGGTCCCAGGCCGACTCCAGAAATTCCATGATGGCATGCTGCACGCGCCAGGAGTCTTCATTGGCTGACAACCCCAACTCTCTGGCCTGGTGCAGGGTGTCCATCATCTCTCCATAGACATCCAACTGGAATTGTTGTGAGGCCGCATTGCCGACCCGCACAGGGGTCGACCCTTCATAACCTGGCAACCAGTTCAACTCAAGCTCCGTCAGCCGCCGTTCTCCCCCGATGCCATACATGATTTGCAGATCAGAGGGTTGTCCCGCTACCGCGCGCAGAAGCCACTCGCGCCAGGCCTTGGCTTCACTGTGGTACCCGGCCTTCATCAAGGCATACAACGTGAACGTCGCATCGCGAATCCAGCAGTACCGATAATCCCAATTGCGCACCCCGCCGAGCAATTCCGGAAGCGAGGTGGTGGGAGCCGCGACGATGCCGCCCGTCGGAGCATAGGTCAGGGCTTTCAGGGTGATCAGCGAACGGATGACAGCCTCTCGCCAGGGGCCTTGGTAGGTGCATCGCTGTGCCCACTTCTTCCACCAGAGCTCCGTCTGAGACAACGCTCGTTCGGTGATCAACGGCCTGGGCGGCGTGTCATGAGAGGCTCGCCACGTGAGCGTAAAGGGAATTTCCTGTCCCTCGGTGACGGTGAAGTCAGCCACGGTCGAAAATCCCTCGCCCTGCAATTCCAGCTCAGTCTCCAGGTAGACCGCATCCGGTCCGGCCACCGCCTTCAGGAATCGGCGCTGGTGGCTGACCCAGGGCACGATCGATCCGTAGTCGAATCGCAGGGTCAGGTCCATCTTCATCCGCACGGTGCCCTTGACTCCCACGACGATACGTACGACATTGATGTCGCGATCTCGTGGTGGCATAAAATCGAGCAGCATCGCGGTGCCGGTTGATGTCACGAAATGCGTTTCCAGCACCAGGGTGTCACCGCGGTACCGACGGTGGATAGTTGTGTTATCCTCGTGAGGCGTGATGAGCCAGCGTCCATGTTCAGGCGTCCCGAGCAACGCGGCGAAGCACGCCGGTGAATCGAACCGCGGAAGGCACAGCCAGTCGAGAGATCCCTGGCGGGAAATCAGGGCGGCCGTGTGGGTATCTCCGATCAGCGCGTAGTCTTCAATTTTTGCTGCAGCATTCATGGGCAGATCACGTACTTCCAAGAGAGTGAGTGGTGCGTCGTTTCAGACTGTACAGATGGGCACTTGCCTAAACAACCCCAATCATCCAGGAGGACAGCATGAGAAAAGTTCTGACGAAAAAAACGCAGCCGCGCAAAAAGACTTCTTCCACGAAAAAACGTGCCACCAAGAGAGACATTGAGCCGGCTGCGCACGTCATCGAACGAAAAACGAAGAAGAAACCGGCCAAATCCAGTACGGCAGGTAAAACCACGAGCGTGAAAGCAAAGCCGTCCAAGAAGAGCACGAGTCGGTCTCCCGTTTCCAGTCGCAAGGCCAAAACTGTCGGCCGGGCCGTCGGCAAGGTTATCGGTCGAGCCCTGGGCACGGTCGAACGTGCTCTTACTAAGGTCATGCCGAAAAAGGCGACGCGGAAAAAATAACCTGAGCCGCAGCCCAGGAAATGTTCGCTAGGGGGACGCCTAGTACGGATGTGATGGGGGAAACCTTTACAGTGAGGACAGGCAGACGAGGGACAACACCCTCGGGATGCACGGAGGTGGACCCCATGACATTTCACTTGATTTCCAAACTATTGAGCACAACTCTGCTACTGGTTGCAGTGGCTCCTGCGTCACTCTGTGCTGATCCCGGTCCCCCATCGGCGGATCCGGGGCCGGCAAGAGCTTCCTGATG
>DAONAB010000130.1:0-4633 GCA_035400805.1 Nitrospira sp.
CAGTCCGGACGAGAGCAGGTCGCGCAAATGGAGGAAAGGGGAGCGACGGGTGAGGGCACTGAACTCAGTGGACGTACACAATCTCGACGCGAGCCAGGAAGTCCTTCAAACCGTTGAGCTGATCGTGTAGCGCCGAGAGATTGTGTGCCATGGCGGCCCGCTCAAGTTGGTCGCCGATCACGCTGATCTGATCGAAACCGTACCCGCCGCCGTCGCCTTTCATGCGATGGCCAAGCATGCGAATCGTGTTGAGATCGCCCTGCTTCAGGCAGGACTCGATCGTGGTGAGATCCCGCTGCCGGTTGGCGAGGAACCCGGGGATGATGGCTTCAAGGCTGGAATCGATACGGACGGGGATCTTGTCGGGGCCTGGTTCAGCATGATGGTGCATCATTGCGCTCGCGTCTTTTCATAGGCCAGGAGTAATTCCAGCAGCGTGGTTCGTTTCAGCGGCTTTGTCATATGGGCATTGCACCCGGCTTCGAAGATCCTCGCCGATTCTTCTTTCAGAGCCAAGGCTGTGAGGGCAATGATTTGAACTGCGGGAAGGCCCTGTTCCTGCTCCCAACGTCGAATGGTTCGTGTCGCGGTGATGCCGTCCATGACCGGCATCTGCATATCCATGAGGATGAGGTCATAGTGCCCGTTTTGAAATTTTGCGACGCCGATCTGCCCGTTATCGGCCAGGTCCACTCGATGGATGGTGTTCTTCAGATAGGACTGGATCAGCACCTGATTGTCCGGCGAGTCCTCCACCAGCAAGATTCGCAGGGATCGTCCTTGGGGTGCGGCCTGGAGAGCGGCGCCTTGGGGAGAAGGTGAGAAGCCGCTCTTGCTACGGCCTAACGCGATGCTGATGGTTTGTTGAAGATCGGAGCGCCGGATCGGTTTGACCAGGTAGCCGCCCAGGCCGAGGTCGTAGGTCTTGGCGATGTCGTCGGCCCACCGGTCGGAGGCAAGCATGATGATCGTGAGGTTGCTCAGCCTCGGATCGGCATGGATGCGTTCGATGACCTCAAACCCGTCCATTCCGGGCATCCGGCAATCGAGCAGGAGCAGGGTGAACGGGGCGTCGGACTTCAGCGAGACTTCCAAGGCCTCCATGGCCTGCTCGCCGCTGTCGGCTTCCACCACGGTCGCACCCCACCCGAACAGGGTTTCGCGCAGGATCAGCCGATTGGTCGGGTAATCGTCCACGACCAGGCAGCGGAGTCCGGCCAGGTTCATAGTGCCCGACACTTTCGATGGCGGCGGGGCTGTTTGCACGCCAAGCTGGACCACGCAGTGGAACGTGCTGCCTTCGCCGAGGGTGCTTTCCACCCAGATCCGGCCGCCCATGAGGGCTGCCAGCTGTTGCGAGATCGACAGGCCCAACCCCGTGCCGCCGTACTGGCGCGCAATCGTGCTATGCGCTTGCGTGAATGTGTCGAAGATGGCTTTAATTTTGTCGTGCGGGACGCCGATGCCCGTATCGCTGATCGAGAATCGAATCGCGCCCGGCGTTCGAAGCTCGGGATCGTTGGTGATACTCATGACCACCGAGCCCTTCTCCGTGAATTTGATCGCGTTTCCCAGCAGATTGAGCAGGATCTGGTAGAGGCGGTTGGGATCGCCGATGAGATGGCAGGGGACATCGTTGGCGAGGTGGCAGACGAGTTCGAGGCCTTTCTCGTTGGCACGCAAGGCCAGCATCTCACTGGTTTTGTCGATCAGCTCGGACAGGTCGAAGTCGATCGAGTCCAGGTCCAGGCGGCCTGATTCGACTTTCGAGAGATCGAGGATGTCGTTGATCAGGCTCAGCAGACTGGCTCCGGCGCGGCGAAAGATGCGCAAATATTTCCGTTGTTCCGGAGTGAGGGTGGTTTCCCATAAGAGGTCGGCCATGCCGATGATGGCATTCATCGGGGTGCGGATCTCGTGGCTCATGCTGGCCAGGAACTCGCTCTTGGCACGGTTGGCCACATCGGCGGCATCTTTGGCCCGTTGCAGTTCTTCGACGCGGCGTTGCAACTCTTTGGAGACGCGTTGGAGCGCCCGCTCGGCACGCAGGCGTGCGGCCTGCTCGCGTTGCAGCGCGGTGGACGGTCGGGAAGCGGTGCGGGGAAGGCGTGTGGCAGAGGTTGAGGTGGTTCGTCTGGTCTGCGTGATGCGTTTCGCCATGGCGTGGTCCGGTCGTCTCAGTCCAGCATGACCGCTCCGTCTCGCGAGTGGGTGACACGATGGTCGCGACGGCGGGAGGTCATCAATCTTTATGCGTGTGGTGCACGAGCGTCAGGACTCCGGCTTGCTTGGCCCGATTGCGCCCGTCCTGCTTGGCCTGGTACAGGGCCTGGTCGGCCGCCCTGATGAGATCGGTCGGCGCGGCCACACGGCTTGGCACGGTGCAGGCAAAGCCGAGACTGATGGTGACGGGATCGCCGTTCGGATGTTTCATCTCCGCTTCACAGACTTTGCGCCGGAGCGTATCGGCGACCTGCGCCGCGCCGTCTACCGTGGTGCCGGGCAGCACGATGACGAACTCGTCGCCTCCGTAACGGGCGACCAAGTCACCGGGGCGATTGACGTGGCTGGAGATGAGCTGGGCCACCTGGCGAAGACATTCATCCCCGGCCTGGTGCCCATGGCTGTCGTTGTATGTCTTGAAGTAGTCGATATCGAGCATGATCAGCGACAGCGGGGTCGATTCGCGCGCGGCCCGGCGCCATTCCTGGTCCAGAAAGTCGTCGAACTGGCGTCGATTGGTGATCCCGGTGAGCCCGTCGAGGCACGAGAGACGCAACAGCATCTGGTTGGCTTCCTGCAACTGGCGCATCACCTCCAGGAGTTCCTGCTCGCGCGCGCGGCGCCGTTCGATTTCATGGACGAGGCGGAGCACGCACCGGACGCGGGTCAGGAGCTCGATCTTGCTGATGGGCTTGGCGACATAGTCGATGGCGCCGGCCGCAAAGGCCAACTGCAGATCGACCGGATCCGTTTTTACGGTGACCATGATGATCGGGATGTCGCGATAGCGTTCGACGGCTTTGATCTGCCGGCAGGCCTCGATCCCGTTTGTGGCAGGCATGACGATATCCATCAGGATCAGATCCACTCGGCCCGTCATTTGCCGCGGGCCGTCGAGCCCGAGCAACCGGAATGCCGCGGCGGCGGACTCCGCCCCAAAGGTTTCTTCGTAACCGGCATTGGCGAGGATGGATTGAATCAACAGACGATCGTCCGTCGAGTCGTCGACGATCAGGATACCCATGGTCAGTGTCTCCCTGAAAGTGTGTCGTAGGACGATGCTAGCAGCTAGTCGGGGTAAACGCCAGGGTAATGCTTTTTAATGCAGGGGGTGCAGAGGCCGTGACTGAATTCGGCTTCCGAATGTTGCTGGATATACTCTTCCAATTGTTGCCAGAACCCCTGATCGTTCCGGATTTTCTTGCAGGAGGCACAGATCGGCACCAGGCCTTTCAGCACTTTTACTTCGCGCAACGCCTGTTGGAGTTCGGCATTGCTGCGGCGAAGCTCCATTTCACGGGTTTTGCGACAGTCCATTTCTTTCTTGAGCATCAGCGCGGAATTCACCCGGGCGAGCAGTTCCACACTATTGACCGGCTTCGTGATGAAGTCCATCGCGCCGGCCGCGAAAGCCGCCTGAAGATCCCCCAGGGCGGTCTTCGCCGTGACGACGATCACAGGGATATCCCGCAGGTTTTCCAGGCTCTTGATACGCTGTGTGGCGGCCACCCCGTCGATGCCCGGCATAAGAAAGTCCATCAGGATCAAATCAATGGCGGGTGCCTGCCCGTTCGGCTGGGGCTGATTGATGCCAAGGTGGTCGTAGGCTGAAGCGGCCGAGTCCGCGATGAGCAGGTCCTGATGACCGGCTTTGTTCAGCACGGCTTTCAGCAGCAGCTGTTGGTCGGGAGAATCGTCAACGATCAGGATGCCCATGAGCAGCCTCGTTCGCTTGGTGGCGTGTGAGCAGGTGCGATGCCTGCCGATCGGGCATGTTGAATGTGAGACATACCCGGGATGGCATCGGCGTAATGCCATCCGTCAGGAGCCGTATCGGCAGAATCGAGGAAGAGATTAAGAGTGGTGGTGCCGGAGCCGGCACATTTAACGTTGAAGAGCGGCTTTGACCAGATCGCTGACGACTTTGCCGTCTACGGATTGGCCGGCCAAGCGGGCCATGACGGCTTTCATCACCTGGCCCATGTCTTTGAGAGACGTAGCGCCGGATTCCTTCACCGCGGCGTCGACGATCCGGGCCAGTTCATCGGAAGAGAGCGCGGCGGGGAGATACCCCTCGATGATGCTGATCTCCTGCCGTTCTTTCGTCGCCAGGTCCTGCCGGTTGCCCTTTTCGAATTGCTCGGCGGCTTCCTTGCGTTGCTTGATGAGCGTGGTCATGATCCGGCTCATCGCGGCATCGTCCAGATCTTGTTTCAGCTCGACTTCCTTGTATTGCACGGCGGCTTTGATCATGCGGATGACGTCCATGCGTAGTTGGTCTCGCGACTTCATCGCTGATTTGAGATCTTCGGTCAAACGGTCATGTAACGACATCGGGTTCCTTTCAGGAGGCGTCGGTGCTTATCGCGGAGGATAGCGTCTTTGCCCGAGGCAGTCAACGTGTGTGGGC
>DAONAB010000130.1:4733-8409 GCA_035400805.1 Nitrospira sp.
TTGGAGCAGGTGAAGGGCAATGCGGATCGGGGGTTCGACAAGCTCAAGCAGGAGGAGCGGGAACATAAGCCGGCGGGCATGTAATCGGCTGGCGCAAGGCGTGAGAGCCGGTTAGGGGGCGACGCGGGAATTTCGCCAGGGGAGCAGCGCCACGAGCGGTTTCACCAACGGCAACTCCCACATCAGGTGCCGTTGCGGCGGCGTCCCGATCTCTCGTGGCTCGCCGAAGGTTCTCAGCAGGCTGAGGGCAATCAGCAATCGTAGCGCTCCGGAGAGGCAGAACAGGAACGGCAGGTTGGATGCCGGGGTCAGTGCCCAGGAGCCGAGCGAGACCTGAGCCGGGAGGATGGTGGCCAGCCAGCTGCCGGTCAACGCTCCGATGCCCCAGCCGATCGCGTTCGTGGCATTGGCCAAGGCTACGCCTCGTGTGCGCTCCTGCGGACGGAGCGAGTCAAACACATAGTTTTGGAGTCCGAGCGACAGTCCCGCCCAAATCACCCCGCCGAAAAAATTCAGGCTCAGCAGAAACAGATAGTGTTCGCTCAACAGGTAACCCATCGGTAGGAGCGGGACCGCCAAGCCTGTGACCATGAGCAGGGTCTTGTTCCCGTACCGATCGCCGATCTGTCCCCATGGCGCGAGGGTGAAGAATTGCGCCGAGATACTGCTGGCCATCCAGCCTGCATATTGCAGGTAAGACCAGTGTAAATCTCGCAACAGATAGACGACAAAGAACGGGCCGGAGATCAATACCGAGAAATGCATGAGTCCGGAGAACAGCAGGAAGTGCCGGAAATCCGGCGTGGCGCGCTGAGCAAGAAAATGCCTGAATCCATGCGGAGCGTCGATATGGTGGACCGGCACCAGTTTGGAGATCCTGGTTTGGCAGCGGGTCGCTCCCACTCGCGCGGCGGCCGCACCCAGAAAAATGAAGAGGAACCCGATCCAGCTGAGTTCCCATTTCTGTCCCAACGTCAGGACCGTTCCGGCAATGCCCAAGGTCACAAAACTCGTCAACGCCGTCACGCGGGCTCGCTGGGCAAAGTAGGCGCCCCGGCTGCTCGTCTCCACGACATCGACCAACAGGCTATTCCACACCGGGGCCGTGGCATGTCCGAAGGCAAAGTACAGCATGGCGCAGCCGATCAGGAGCCAGGGACCATGCTCGGGCAGGAGCAGCGGGAGCGAGAGGATCGGCAGCCAGCAGAGGGCCTGGGCCCAGCCGCCGCCGATCAGGAGTTGCGCAGGCATGCGGAGATATTGGAGCAGTTTCACGGACAGGAGCTGTGCCACCACACCGACCAATTGGGGCAGCGCGGACAAGATGCCGATGTGGAATGGAGAGGCATGCAGAAACAGGGCAAAGGCCGAGAAATAGTTTTCCCCGCCACCCTGCGCGGCCGCTTGAAAGGCCGCATCGCGGACACCGTACCGGCGGCTCTCAGCCTTGGCATTTTGATCGGACGACTGCGTAAGATCGCCTGAAGGCTCAAGGGGGTGAAGGGGGAGCGATGTCTGTTGCTGGGGGGCGGGTTGGTTCATGAGGCTGTGGATGGAAACAGAAGTATGATGAGCACTATGATACGTGATGGCTTTTCGGATTATATCAGAGCCAGTCGACATGGCCGGGGTTTGGAATGAATCCCTGCAGGCCGGTTGACCCCCTTCTCTGCAGTGAGTACGATGATCCTATGGATCTCCCAATATCATCAGCCGCCTGCAGCGAACCAGCCATGAAAATGAACGGAAGGTGGGTCATCTGCCGCTTGGCCGTCATGGTAGGTGTGATGGCTGGAGTGGGATTCTCCGTTGCGGTCGTGGAGGGACGGGACTTGATGGTTCCGAAGGAGCAGGCCACTACGGAGTTTGAGCCGACGGAAACCCCTTCGATGGATGTCCAAGAGAAAGGCGTTCCCCAATCGCTGTTCACGTGGATCAAGATGGCACGCGGTTACGAGGTGGAGTGGGACACGTTTGGGAGAAAGGGATGGTACACCCAGGATCCCCGCTTGAAGCCCATCGCTCCAGGAACCACGCTGTTCTCTCCGGATACTCCGGCCGTCTACATCGTCTTTGAGGTGGCTCCGCTTGAGGACCCGGCGCAGTTTGCCGCCCAGGTGTTTCCCGTGGGCGCAGACGGGAAGACCGGTGCTCGTGCAATCGTGACCGATAGTCTCGAGGTGCCGGGCCACGAACGGTATGGTTTTCTGGAGTTGAAGAAACCGTCTGAACAATGGCCGCAAGGAAAGTATCTGGTCAAGATTTACATTACATCGTTGGGGCAGCAGCCCTTTCATGCCGTGAATCAGGTCGGGACCATGCGTTTTACCGTGACCGACCAGCCGCCCGCGCCTGCGCCGTCCGATTCCACCACCCGTTGAATATCCCCCGTCGCTTGGTCTACCTTCACTCACCGCCTCTTGAGGGCGCGGTGCGATTGTTTTACCCGGGAGTAGGTGCATGAAAGAGACCGATGCGGAGAAACTGGCGCTGTTGTACGAGCGGTTCTGTGATGTCTGCCTGGTTGAGAAGGAAGTGTGGACTGAAATCTATATGCCGCGGACGTTCAAGGACGGGACCGCGGTTCGAACCAATCTGCAAGACAAGTATGACGTGATCATTGACGATCAGGCGGTGGAAGATGCCTTGGAGGCCAATATTCCTCTTGGGAAGGCCGCACTGAGTGCGGCCATCCAAGAGTATCGAACCCATGTCACTTTTGTGAAGAAGGCGTAACCGGTTAGTTCTTCGCGAGAAACCGCTCCACGTCTTTCACCACTTCGTCAGCCACCGGTTTGGTTCGATGGTGGTAGCGCGCGACGACGTTGCCTGAGCGATCGACGAGATATTTCTGGAAGTTCCATTCCACTTCACCGGGGAATGGGCTCTGCTCGGTGAGATAGCGGTAGAGGGGATGTTTGTCGCTCCCCTTCACGCTGATCTTGCTGAAGAGCGGGAAGCCGACACTGTACTTGGTCAGGCAAAATCCCTTGATCTCCTCGTTCGTCCCCGGTTCTTGCTGGCCGAAGTTATTCGCAGGGAAGGCCAGAATCTCAAAGCCCTTGTCCTTGTAAGTCTCGTACATCTTTTCAAGGTCGGAGTATTGCGGCGTGTTGCCGCAGAAGCTGGCGGTGTTGACCAGCATGATGACCTTTCCCTTGTATTGACCTAACGAGACAGGTTTCCCGTCGATATCGTTCAACGTGAAGTCATAGACCGTAGACGCTTTAGCTGCCATGCGTGTCGCTCCTTGTTCCGCCGCATCGACCGAACCAAGGCCCATTTCAAGGGCGCCGAGCCCGAGACCCACTGCGAGCCCGAGGACCAGTACCTTCCATGAACAAGTCGGTCGAGAGATCGGCATATGAAGACTCCTTGGTTAGAGACGTTCCAGCGCCGCGACACGTTCCTCGATTGGAGGATGAGTCGCCAGCAAGTGTAGAAATCCGGAGGTGTTGCCTGAAATCTTCATCGTGGCCAAGGTATCTTGCGTCGAATATTCGAACTGGGCTCGGTTCACCCAGCGATCGATGGCCTGCAAGGCCTTGATCATCGACTCTTTCCCATAGACCTTTGCCGAGAAGGCATCGGCGGCATATTCCCGGTGGCGGGAATGCCAGCTGACGACCATCATGGCCAGCACGGACAGGACCACCTGCAAGAAGATGTAGACCAC
>DAONAB010000131.1:0-8347 GCA_035400805.1 Nitrospira sp.
CCAACCCATGCGCGCGGGCCAGTCGGAAGGTATAGACCTGAGCCGCAGCAGTTTTCACCAGGGCCAGGCCATACTCAAAGTGGTAGGCGTCCTCCAGCGTAGGCGACGATCGAGCCCATTGTTGCACCAGTGCGACGGTACATGGTTCAGTCGCGCGTTGTGATTCAAGCAGTCGAAGCAACGCGGCCGGGCCCGGTACGAGGGTCGATCCGATCCGCATGGCATGGGTCAGATCAAAAAGACCACGCTGAAACCGTCGATCCTTCTGCAATCCGGTATGGAAGACCTGTCTCCACTGAGGATCGGCAAAATCACGATCGATCTTGGCTACGGCGGCGTCATCCAACGGGCCGCTGACCGCATGGCCTTGCACGATGCGGCCGCTGTGGACGAGCTCGGGGTGGGCGTCTCCCATTCGATCCTGGTAGGCCGTCGTCCCCATGAACGGCGTGAGGCGAAGCGCCATGTAGTCACGAAAGTGAATTGATCCATAGTGCGCCAGCAGGTAATCCAACGTGTCCGGGGCGCAGAGATGAAAGGGATAAAACAAGGCATTCCGAACGGGCGAGGAACTCATGGATCCGTCTGTTTCGGTGAGTGGGGTATCGACTGAGAGAAGGTTGTGCGACACACAGATGGCCGTGTACTCGTACAGAGACGGGGTTACCAGCTATCCATGTCGATGACTTCGGTCGCGTCCCACAAATTCTTCAACTCGGCTTCCGCGATCGCCTTTTCACGATCTGCTTCCGTATCCTCCCCGAAGCGCTTCACGTTGACCGTGTCTTGATCAGTGGCGGCCGCGCCGGGTTCGACCGGTTGGCGACGACGACGTTTGCTGGGATCCATATTCACGGGCATGGGAAGAGGTCTCCTTTCGAATCGTCAGTCTCCCCTCTGCCGGGGACGGAAGTCAATGGGACAGAAGTTTCCGTTACGCATTCAGGCTTGCCAGGAGGGACACCGCCACCGTATCGGCATAGCGTCTCCCTCTAGTGGTGAGTCGCACCACATCGCCCTGGCGTTCGAGGAGCTCTTCCGCCAGCAATTTGTCCACGCCCTGCGTGAGTTCCGGAAATGACAGGGCGCCTGTCTGACTGAGCGAAATACCATCGATGAGGCGCAGCCCGAAGACCAGCCGTTCACAACTCTCATCCGCCTGCGTGAGACGATCGGATTCCGAAACCGGGAGGCGGCCATCCTTCAGGGCTGCATTGTAGGCTCTCAGATCACTCACATTTCCGAATCGGCGACCTCCGAGGTAGGACTGTGCACTGGGGCCGATGCCGAGGTAATGCCCGCCGGTCCAGTGAAGCCGGTTGTGCCGGCTGGCGAATCCAGGTCGACAATAGTTGGAAATTTCGTAGCGCTCGTAGCCCGCCCGACTGAGGATTTCTTCGGCTAGGTCCTCCATGCGGTTTTGGAGTTCTTCATCGGGAGCAGGGACGAGGCCGCGCTGAATGGCTGTCTTGAGGGACGTGCCCTCCTCGATGGTCAGGGCATAACAAGACAGGTGGTTCGGATCCAATTCAATCGTGTGCCGCAACGAGGTGGCCCAACTCTCCAGCGTCTGGCCCGGGAGCCCGTACATGAGATCCAGATTGATGTTGGTAAAGCCGGCCTCGCGCGCCACTGCCATGGTGGTAATGGTGCTTGCGGGAGATCCCGGGCGTCCCACGCGGTTCAACTCTGTTTGGTCCATTGATTCCGCGCCGAAGCTGAGGCGGGTGAATCCGGATTGCCGCAGATGCGCGAGGCTGTCGCGCGTGACTGATTCCGGATGGGCTTCGACGGTGACCTCGGCATCCGGGGACAGGCCGAACGTCGTGGTGGCCGTTGCCAGGATCGTCGCGAGTTGGTCGGAGGAGAGGGTGGTCGGCGTCCCCCCGCCGAAATAGATGGAATCAAGTGGGCTCGCGCCCAAGACGCCGCTCTTGCCGTACAAACCCAATTCCGTCAACAGCGACGTGACAAACTCTTCCGCGGCACGCGCATGATGAATCTCCAGGTAGAAGGCGCAAAAATGGCAGCGCTGATGACAGAACGGAATGTGAAGGTAGAGACCCTGACTGGTAGCCTGGAGCATGGCAGTCTGGCGTGCTTACAGGGTTGGCGAAAAATCCCGGACCATGGCGACTTCAATTTCTTCCGTCGGCGATTTTCCGCGGTTCCTGACATGCGATTTCCACGCGGGATATTCCCGCAGCGTGTCAAACAGGTTCTTGATCAGGACCGGCTTGATCTGCAGTTCCCACTCGCGTAGCCAGGCCTGCTCATCGTGAGGGCCCTCGTAGTCGTCCGGGAATTGCGCTTCGAGGCTGATACGAAACACAAAGGATTTATCTTCTGACCACATGTATGGACTCCTGTCGGCAGATGATTGCGAAAGTGAACGGGCCTTACTTATAATATTTCAAATTCCAAGGAGTACAGCCCCATGCCCATCTTCGAATACGTCTGCCAGGAATGCAACCACCGCTTCGAGCTTATCGTGCAAGGACAGACCATCCCGGCCTGTCCTTCCTGCAAGGGAACAACACTGGATAAACAATTTTCCGCATTCGGAGTCGGCGCAACCGGCGGCTGGCCGGTCGTGTCCAATTCTGGGGGTGGATGCGGCTCGTGTGGCGATCCGCGTGGCCCCGGTTCCTGCTCCATGAATTAGGTGTGGCCCGTAGCAATGATGGATGACCAAGAAGAACAGGTACGTCGAGCGATCGGCACGCTACTTCAATCAGACCCGTTGATCAAATTGATGCAGGAAGTCCGGCTGGGCCGGATGAAAGCGACAGACGCCGGATTACGGGCGGTGGTCGAATCCTGGATCGGAACCTACGCGCAGGTGTTGAAGTCCCAATCTCTCAATCCCGGGCTGTTGGCTCGACTCGACCCCGTACCCCGGCTTCAAGTGCTGGTGGATGCCGGTGTGTTGTCCTGGGAGCATCCCGCCACACGTGATCTCAGGGACCTATTCCGCAGCCTTCCAGTTCCTGCCGCCTGATTCGAGGAGTGCCCTCCACGTGCGGACCTATCTTGCCATGGCTATGCTCTTGCTGGCCTGGTCCGCACCTGCTGTCGTATCAGCAGAACCTTCCTCTGCATCGCGCCCGTTGTACAACACCCTGTCGGCCGCACTGGCGACCCTTCCTCCAGAGAATCATCTCCTGCTCGATCGTGAACCCATCGAACAGTTTCTCGCGGCGCTGGACGGAGCGCCTCCGGATTGGCCTCAGGTCTATGGTCAGGGACACCATGATCCCGGACATGACGAACGGCTTTTTGCCTTGAACCGTGAACGCGATGCCCGGCGCGAAGGCAAGGAGCCCTTGCAATGGCTGGTGACCGTGACCTGGCTTGGCGAACTGTCGCGATTTGATGAGGACGAGGGAGGATTTCGCGTCGCGCTGGGGCCGAAGTTCAATCGGACCTCATGGGGCGAGGTGCGGTTCAAGCATGAGGACCTTCCGGCGACACTAATCGCTTCGGCAGGCGAGGCGACTGCTGATTTCAAGCTCAGACTGCAGCGCGGGGAGCGGATCGACATTGATGTGGTGATGTGCGGCAGGCTGGTCCCGGACGAATCGCTCGTCTACGACTTCTCTCACGACGTCGAGGGGCTTGGCCTGATCATGCCGGTGGTGCGTATCGAAGCCGTGGCGTTTGTTCTGGCAGACGGATCCCTGTGATGGCGAGAGAACGGTCCGATACAGAAGGGGACAGAACGATTACGGCATCCGCTTCAGGTGAGGATAGGCCTGATCCATGCAGGAGTCACAGACGGCTTCTTTGACCGTCGACCGCCCCAGCCGGCGTAAATAGTCTTCGATCCGTTGCCAGTAGGATCCGTCCGTCTTCACGCGTTTACACTTCGCGCAAATGTGCACGGTGCCATGGAGCGTGGTGATTTGTTCGAAGGCATGGTCGAGTTCCTTCGTCCGTTCAAGCAGTTCCTGCTCACGTAATTTCCGCGCATCGATTTCCTGTTTCAGGCTCAACGCGGTGGCGGCGCGTGCCAGCAACTCGACCGGGATGACCGGCTTACGAATGTAGTCCGTGGCGCCGGCCGTGTAGGCGGCCTGAATATCCTGCTCTGCCGTATGCCCGGTGATGATGATGATGGGCAAGCCCTGCAGCTGCTCTTCCATTCTGATTTTTTCGCAGGCCTCCAATCCATTCATCCCGGGCATTTCGAGATCCATGAGGACAAGATCGATACCGTTTCCGGGCTTTTTACGTTTGCCAATCCCTAAAAGGGTGAGTCCTTCTTGTGCCGTGGCGACCGGAAGGAGTGGGCCGAATCCGGCCCGGTGCAGGATGGCGTGGAGAAGATCCCGCTCCTCCTGAAAGTCGTCGATGATGAGAATGCTCATGGTCGCAGTCTTTCTCTACCGCGTTTCGTGAATCCGCTTACACGGCCTGACTTGCTCGGGCAAGCAGGGCAGCCAGCTGATCGATCGTCCGACGCATTGCGACGACGTCCTGCTCCCTCGCGGCCTGTTCCAACTGGGCTCCTGCCAGACCGATCTCGGGGAAGCCGTACGAGCCAGCCAGGCCTTTGAGGCGGTGCCCCGTGGTCCGGATGAATTCGCAATCCCGTCGCTCGATGGCGTCCTGCAGGCGTTGCAGCTCTTGACGGCGATGGTCGAGGAAGAGGGGACGCCGTCGCGCGATTTCTTCATCGATGAGCGCTGCAATGCCAGCAGGTGAGTGGTTCCGTGGCGTGGCGGGCTTCTGTGAGGAGGATGGGCCAAATCTCTGCAACGCGTCGAGAAGCTGTTCCTTGGCAATGGGCTTGGCTAGACACTCCGTACACCCTGCTGCGTGGCCCTGCTCCCGTGCTTCGACCGATGAATCGGCGGTCAAGGCCAACATGGGCACCGGCGTTTGCTGACGGGATGATTCCCACTCACGCATCACGCGCGCAGCTGGAAACCCGCCCATGACGGGCATGTGTTGATCGAGAATCACGATATCAAACCGCCTGGACTGGAACATCGCGACCGCTTTTTCTCCGTCGTCTGCGACGTCAAGGTGATAAGGAAGGCCGTGAAGGTACAATCGGATTAACGCTTGAGAGTCATGCGAGTCATCGGCGAGCAAGATGCGGCATACCGAATCGCCGGCGGCGTGAGGGCTGTGCGCAATCCTGGATGCCATGTTGGCCGTATGACCGATCAAGGTTCTGCGGTATGAACGTAAGGGTACTGAGAAGCAGTATAGCGGTTGAAGCCCGGGCGACCTAGAATCTCCTGAAAACCGGCAGGCATGGGGAATCTGGTAGGGAGCTCAGACGAGGGAGCGTTGAGTGGAGCAGCAGTGGACTAATAGCTGTCTTTGGCGCAACGGAATCCAGTGCCGGAAGGACGGCTGTCCATCGTCCCCCAATCACGATCGGACGTGCGTAGGCTGATCGCCGGTTTGAGCCAGGACCCGCCACGCATAGCCTTGATCGCGCCCCGCTCTGGTCCCTGGGGGTTCGTGAGCGATGCCGAGCGGTAATGGTTGGGGTTGTACCAGTCCTGCACCCATTCGGCGGCATTGCCCGCCATATCCAGAGCGCCATAGGGACTGGCGCCGGCAGGAAAACTGCCGACCGGCAGCGTGAGGATTTCACCCTTGAGACCCCGTGCTTTGGAAACTTCCGCGCCCAGGCCTTTGAGCCAAAATGCTTCCCATTCCGCGCTATCGGCGAAGTGCACGGTTTTCCCGGCCCAGTAGCTCGCACTGTTGCCCTTGTCGATGCTCCATTCGTTGCCCCAGGGGTAGGTGCGTCCGTCGGTCCCGCGGGCGGCCTTTTCCCATTCTGCTTCTGTCGGCAACCGTTTGGTCGCCCAGCGGCAGAATGCGACGGCATCCAGCCAGCTCACATTCACGACCGGATGTTGCTCGATGCCGGGAATCGGCCTGTTCTGTTCCCAGAGCGTGAGGTTGGCGGCGGCATTGGCAGGGGCTTGATAGTTCGTGGCCTGCACAAATTCCTGATAGGCGGCGTTCGTGACTTCGTACCGATCGATCCAGAATGCTCCCAGATAGATCAGGCGCATCGGTTGCTCATCCGGGAGGCCGCCCTTGTCGGCGGAAGCCCCCATCATGAATTCACCGGCTGGAACCAGCACCATGTCCTCCGGTGCCATCGATGCCCTGGCCGCTTGCACCAGACTCAGGATGACGAGGAGGCACAACGGCAGCACTCGTGGGATGTCTTTGAGCCTCCTCATGGCTTGGCCAATTTGCAGGCTTTGGCGATGCTGTCGCGGTAGGCCATCCACAATGTCAGTCCTTGTTTCACGCAGGCCAGCACCGCGTTCTGCTGGCTCCTGGTTTCGGCGTAGTTGACGACCATCGTGTACGCGTCCTGACGGTGTCCCGCCTCTACCTTCTGGTGCGCGCGTATGAGATCCATATACCGTCGTTCGATCTTGTGATGACGAATGAGGGGATGGGCATCGATATAGGCTTCGATCTCGGCCTCGGTTTTGGGCTTGGACGGTTCCTGAATTTCCTGACGATCTTTGATGCTGCCCTCGACAAAAATCGCGAGCGCGGCGGCGCCGACTACCCAGTCACGGCTGGCGGTGACTTTTTCCAGCCAGCGTCGATAGCGGAGACTGGCGGGAAGGAGGGTGGCTCGGAGAAAGACCCGGCTGTCGAATCCCAGGCCGCGCATCATTTCATTAAACAGCTCGGGGTGAGACCGCCCGAAGGACAGGCCCCCGGTATCTTCTTCGTAAATATTTTCAGCCAGCATCCGCCGGACGTCGGGAGGCGGGTTTTGCCCATGCACTCGAGCCAGCAGGACGGGAAAGTCCCGCACGTAGACCAGGTACTCCTGCTGGTAGTGCAGCTTCAGCTGGGTCTTGGTTATTCCGGTCCCCATGATGATCGGCCAGGCCCAATGGTGCTTGCGATCCATGATGGACAGGAGCCGCTCGAGAAATTGCGTACGGGTCAATCTCTTCTGTGCCATGCCTTGCCTTCCTTCGTTCCTACTGGCTACAATCAGCCACCGGTCAGATGAAGCCTATCACCATTCAAGATTCAGACGAGATTCTCAACTTCCTTGCCGAGGTGGCCCTGCATGGAAAAGGGTTTACCACGGACTGTTTGTTGGACTACGTGCTGGACGAAGGGTTTACGGAGCCGATTTACCTCAATGCGTCCGGCGAAGACCCGGAGGCGTTCTACAAGAATCAGCCGCACGCCTGGGCCATTTATCAAGTCCGTGAATGGAAACGTGTTCTGACAGTGTCCGGCGGGCCCGGGAAGGAACGGCGCGTCCAGATCACCGAGACGCCATAAGCTATCCCTTGTACTTCAGCGGCAACCACGTCAAGGCCGATCTCTTCGCCGTCAGTGCTTCCGATTCAAGCCCAGCTGCTGCGTTTGAGCCGGCTGCTTCCGTGAGTGTATTGACCATCCGGGTGAATTGCAACGAATCACGCGCTGTTTGCAGCCTCGGATGCCGGTTGTCGGAATTCCTGATTCGGTGAGTGTGCGACGGTACCCGGCGGGAGGACGCGTGTGACGGTACCTTCACATCCTGAACGTGCTCAGCATCTGGTGACCCTCTGCGAACCGGCCGATGTCGGTGAGCTGGCGCTGATCCGGAGCTTGCTCGACGGTAACGGTATTCCCTATGCCGTTCAGCATGAACACATAGGGGCACTGTATCCCGGAGTGGCGCTCTTGGGCGGCCGGGTCATGGTTGAGGAAACTGACAGGCAACGGGCGGAGATCCTGTTGAGCCGATTGGCCCTGCACGTTCGCGAGGCGACCAGCGAGGCCGATTGAGGCAGGGATGAGAGGATGGTCGAGGGGGAGGCGTCAATCCCTGACGACTACGGGTGGCCCTTGGGTTTGACTGGTTCCGGGGTCGTCGGCAGCGGCAGGCGTACGTCGGACCCTGAAAAATGACCGCCGATCAACTTGCCTTCTTCAAAGTAAAGATACCGGTGTTTCACGACCGCCGGGCTTTCCCAATCCTCAAAGATCCATTCTTCGCGCCGTAGCCCATCGCTGGTATGGGTCACATTCATCGTGTTCGGCGATCCCCAGGCATCCAGGACCTGTTTGCGATCCATGCCCACCATCACACGATGGCTTTCAATATGTTTGGAAAAATCCGGGTCTAACCAGCCCGGCACGAAGCGAAACGCGATCAGAGCGACCACGAACAGCGCAAGGAACGAATTGATAATGATCCTGACCGGCCGCTGGCGGATGAACGGTGTGGGTTCCGCGGTCGGGGGCAGGGAGGGAACGGGCTCTGCCGAAGTCATCTGATCCGTCACAAATATCCTTCCGTCGACGAGTGTGCGAGTGCAGGGTACTCCCTGCATGCTAAACA